>NZ_FONF01000018.1:0-89682 GCF_900112835.1 Marinobacter sp. DSM 26671
GAGTTATTGTCAAATCTGGTGTATGACCATCAGGCAGCGCTCCTGTCAGATTGATCCTCCACCGGTATTCCATCCTGAAACTGCACGTTGTCCACGACCAGCTTCAGTTGGTTGAACCCCTTGATCCGCTTCCAGCGTTTCTGGGCGGATTGGAGCAACTTGAACACCATCGATAACGTGGTGTCGCGATTGCCACAAGACCGGCTCCGCTTGGTTCTCAGCCGTACTGTGGCGAAGGTGGATTCAATCGGATTGGTGGTCCGTAAGTGAATCCAGTGAATCGCCGGGAAATCGTAGAAGGCCAGCAGCTCATCCCGGTCCTTCTCCAGGTTTTCCATGGCCTTCGGGTACTTGTCCCGGAACCGCCGCAAAGCGCTGTCAAACGCCTTGTGGGCGCTGTCACGAGTCTCTGCCAGGTAGATCTCATGCAAGGCTGACTTCACCTTCGGTTGCACCGACTTGGGCAGCTTGTCCAGCACATTGGCCGTCTTGTGCACCCAGCACCGCTGGTGCCGGGTGTCCGGAAACACTTTGCTCAGAGCCTTCCAGAAGCCCAGTGCGCCGTCACCCACAGCCAGCCTGGGCGACGGCTCCAGACCACGTTCCCGCAAGTCCGTGAGCAGCTCTCGCCAACTGGCCTCGGACTCCCGGTGGCCATCCTCGACAGCCACCAATTCCTTGTGGCCATGCTCAGTCACGCCGATGATTACCAGCAGACAGAGTCGATCGTCCAGCCGGACGTTGCTGTACACGCCGTCGGCCCACCAGTACACATAGCGTTTCTGGCTCAAGTCCCGGCGCTGCCAGTCCTTGTGCTCATCCAGCCACTTCGCCTTGAGCCGGGAGACCGTGTTCGCCGACAACCCGTTGGCCTGCTCGCCGACCAGCGCGCTCAGGGCCTCCTGGAAGTCACCGGAGGAGACGCCCCGCAGGTAGAGCCAGGGAATCAGTTCCTCCAGACTCCGGGCACGCTTCAGGTAGGGTGGCAGCAGGTGGCTGTTGAAGCGAATGCCAGAGCCACTGCGGTCCCGGACTTTGGGAACCTGGACTTCTACGTCGCCGACGCCGGTCTGAACAGTGCGTTTGGGAAGGTGCCCATTGCGCACCACAGCACGGCGGCCATCCGGTGTCTTGACGTCTGCGCACTGCTTCAACAGGCTCTCCAGCTCCGTCTCGACAGCCTGTGCAATCAGATCACGGGCACCCTGACGGATTAACTCGTGCAAGGGATCGTTGCCGGCTACCTCTGGTTGTGAAAGAGCATGCAGGTTAGACTTGGACATGGCGTATCATTCCTCTGTTGGTTGTGATCGTCGCGGTGATCAACCAACAGGATACGCCACCCCTTCAACCTGCTTCCATACACCAGAAATCACCATAACTCCTCTTTTCAAACCACCGCGCTCAAGACGGTATTGCCTGCCGCTTTGGATAAAGTGATGATTTTGTCACAAGTATAAACCTGGCCTGGAAGAGTTGGAGATCGACGGAGTGTTGCAGGTCTGAAGGGACTGTCGTCAGATCACATCGGAGCTGAAAGCTACCAAATTCTTTTGGATGGGGTTTTGGATGGTAAAACAAAAAAAGCACCCTTAGGTGCTTGATTTGTATCTTTGTTTGGTGGAGACGGCGGGAATTGAACCCGCGTCCGCCAGTACTCAGCCTTGAGGTCTACATGTTTAGCGTCTCTCTATTGATTTAAGTTCAAGCGACCCGAGAGTCAGGGTGCAAGAACCGAGTTCTTTAAATCTTAGCCGTTAACCAGTGAACTCTGGGTAACGGAGCATCCCGTAAGCGATGACGTCCTGAGATGTTGCTTCCGGGCTACGGGCGACCCGGTCAGGACGACTAGCAGCTTACGCTGCTAGTGCGTAGTTTTCGTCGTTTGCGACTATTGCGTTGCAGCTTTGGATTAACGAGATTGGCTGCCATCTCGACATGCACTCAAGGGTTCGCCACCGGCGTCGAAGCCATGTCGTCCCCTTACCTTCAGTATATGTGTCCGGTTTGCCGGACTTCAAGGTTTCTTTGTTGCAGTTTTGTGCTTTCGGGGCTGTAGATGTACCTAGAACCCTAGCTGGCCTTGCGCTCAATGGCGTCATGTCGGCCTGCCAGGGCCTCGTGGCTCAGGGCCTCGAAGCTTTCCCGGAAGTAGCCCATCACGGCGTCCGGATCCGCGTGAATCGCCTTGTCCACGGTGATGCCGAATTGCACGGTGCCGGCATAACTGAGAATACTCATGCCGATACCGATGCTGCCGCTCTGGGGAACCCAGAACATGGGCTGGGTCAGCTTGCTGCCCGCCAGATACAGGGGCTCTTTCGGGCCGGGCACGTTGGTCAGTACCGCCGAGGCCTTGTTGCTGAGCAGATCCAAGGCCCTTCGTTCGATAACATCGGGGCCGCGCCCGAAGATATCAAGCAGGCTGTAGGTAACCTGGGCCTGATAGGACTGTTTGAGCCGGTTCATGTTCTCCTGCACCTGGCGGAAGCACATGAGCGGGTCCCTCACTTCCACCGGCAGGGTAACCAGTACGAGCCCGAACTTGTTGCCGAGGGTTTCGATGGGCTGATCAAGAGGCCGCAGATTGAACGGTACGGCGACCCGAATGCCGCACTCGGGGATGGTTTCTTTGTGGGCGGCAAAATGTCTCTGCAAGGCGCCTGTAACGGTGCAAAGGAGGGCATCGTTGATGGTGCCCCCCAGAGCCTTGGCACAGGCCTTTACCTCGGCAAGGTCGAGGGGATCGGCCCAGGCCACTTGCTTGCGCCCGGATAACGGCTCTTTCAGTCCGGTTTTGGGTTCGCCGGGCGCCAGGCCCAGTTTCAGGAGGTCAAGGGCGACACCGCTGGCGGTGGTGGCCAGTTTTAACGGGTAGTTGGGCTCCTCACGGACGGACTGGATAAACAGTCTGGCTTGGTTGGTGGCTGTCTGCGCGCTATCCACGGCACGGTGCAGAAAGTTCTGGATGGCCGATTTCCTGCCGGGTTTGGAGCGACGCTTGCGGGCCACTTTGCCCAGCCGGGGTTCCGGCGTTTTGTCGGTCAGTGACAGCATCACACGAACCAGCGAGATGCCATCGGCGATGCAGTGGTGAATGCGGATCAGCAGCGCACCGCCGTCGCCGTAATTGTCGATGTAGTGCATTTGCCAGAGCGGTTGCCGGAAATCCAGCGAGGTGCTGTTCATGTCACTGACCAGTTTCTGGAGTTCGGCTTTGTCTGCCTTGCCGGGTAGGGCGATGCGGTGCAGGTGGTTGTCCAGGTAGAACAGCGGGTCGTCCTGCCAGTAAGCCCGGTCTCCGGTGTCTATGACCCGTTGCCGGAATCGGTTGAAGCACAGGAATCGCTCTTCAAGCGTGTGCCTGAGGCGGCTCATGGAAACCGGCCGTTCCAGTGTCCAAACCCCGCAGATCATCATGGGGTTCTGGGGGGTGTCCATGCGTAGCCACGCGCGGTCTACGGCGGACATGGGTGTCTGTTTGGGTGACATAAGCGGCTCCCTTTGCCATGCACCAGAGTTCCCGAGTATAGGCCCGATGGAATTCTGAACAAAGAGAGTGAGTATGCGACATACCCGTTCACGCCGGCCATGACCGGCGTCAGGTATTTGTTAATTGGTGGCGGGCAGGATCAAACGTTGGTTTCGCGCAGGATGCGTTGCTTCTGGCGGTTCCAGTCGCGTTCTTTCTCGGTGGCGCGCTTGTCGAACAGCTTCTTGCCTTTTACCAGGGCGATTTCGCATTTGACCTTGTTGTTTTTCCAGTACAACGCCAGCGGAATGCAGGTGTAGCCGGCCTGGTTGACCTTGCCCACGATCTTGGCAATTTCCTTGGCGTGCAGCAGCAGCTTGCGGGTGCGCGTGGGGTCTGCGATCACGTGGGTGGACGCCGCAATCAACGGGGTAATGTGAGAGCCGAGCAACCAGGCTTCGCCGTCCTTGAGCAGCACATAGGCGTCCACCAGCTGGGCCTTGCCCGCACGCAGGGACTTCACTTCCCAGCCCAGCAGGGAGAGACCCGCTTCAAAGCGTTCCTCAATGTGATACTCGTGCTTCGCCTTTTTGTTCAGCGCAATGGTATTGCTCGGCGTTCCGGGTTTTTTCTTGCTCATGAATCAATGAATCCGGGGTCGGACGAATGAACGGGCCGGCGTTGCTGCAGCCGGAAAAAGGCGCATTGTAGCCCAACAGTGGCGGACCGGTCACGAATTCGGCGTTGTGGCGGTGTCCGGTTCGTGCGCGACGGGATCCTTCAGCTACAATACTGGCCCAGACTTTCTCCCCGACCTGTTGAGTGGCCTCAGGGAAGCGAATGCCTACGCCGTATCAGACACATATCGGGTCCTTTACCCGAAAATCAACCTTCTTCTGGGCCGCGGTGGGCGCTACCGTGGGTCTTGCCAACCTGTGGCAGTTCCCTTATCTGGCCAGTCTGCATGGTGGTGGCTTGTTCATCCTGCTTTACCTCGCCTGCCTGCTGCTGGTGACTCTGCCTCTGATGGTTACTGAAGCGGCTGTTGGTCGGTATTCCCGCCACGGCATTGTGCTGGCTATGGACGGGCTCATTCGCAGTGCCAGGCAGTCCCGGGCCTGGATGGCGGTTGGCCGGCTCAGCATACTGGCCGCCTTTCTGGTGCTCTCGTTTACGGCAGTCTTCGGATCCATTGCTCTGGCTTACGTGTTCTTCGGCGCACTTGGCCGTTTCTCCGGCGCCGGTGAGGCAGAGGCAACCGGGATTCTGGCGGGGCTGGTGTCCGACCCCAGGCAGTACCGGGTATTCATGGGCTGGCATATCTTCTTTCTGCTACTGGTGCTCTGGGTCTCAGCGCAGGGCGTAGTGAGGGGGCTGGAAAGGGCCCTGAGGGTGGTTGTGCCGGGCGCCCTGGTGCTGATGCTCGTGCTGTTCGCCCTGGCTGCCTGGCATGGTCGGATCGACGGGGCCATCAGCCACATTCTGGCCATGCATCCCGAGGACCTTTCCTGGGAAAGCCTGAAAGCCGCATTGTTTCATGCCTTTTTTACGCTCGGGCTCGGTATGGGTGTCTGGGCGATACTGGGCTCGTACACCACGCCTCAAACCCGTCTGAAGCGTTCGATTCTGGCCGTGGTGCTGATGGATACCCTGGTGGCGATTCTGGCTGGCCTGATGATCTTCGCGATCGCAACAGACGGCAACAGCTTTGATGGTGAACGGGGCTTCAGCCTGCTCTTTGTTTCCATGCCGGTCACGCTGGCCCAGTTGCCCGCGAGCCAGTTCGTGATCGCCGCTGTTTTTCTGCTGGTGGTGCTGATTGTCTGGACCACATCCCTGAATCTGCTGGAGCCCATCGTGGGCTGGTTCCGTGAGTGGACCGGGGCGCCCAGGGCGCTTTCGGTGCTGCTGATTGGTCTGTCGGTGTGGCTGGCGGGGCTCGCGTCTCTGCTGTCGTTTAATGTCTGGGCCGAGGAGCGGATGGGCGGCGCCACCATGTTCCGCTGGCTGGAGCTGATCACCGGTGGATTGCTGATCCCGCTCGTGGCCATCTTGATTGCGCTGTTTACCGGCTGGTGCCTGACCCGGCACCTTTCGGGTACCATGCTCGGCGCAACGCCAAGATTGTTCGCCGGCATCTGGTTCTGGGTGATGCGCCTGGTGCTGCCCCTCGTGGTTGCCTGGATAGGGATCCAGTACACGGCCTTTTCACTGGCTAACCTGTGCAGCAACGGCAATGTTGCAGCCTGGTGCGATCAGCCTGCTGCCATGGTCTCGGAAGACGGGGAAGTGGCAGCGAGAGATCGGCCTTTTGCCGCTACGCCGGCCGAGCCGGAGGAGAAAGCCGCCGAGGCCGAGAAGACAGCGCCCGCGTCAGATCAGAAGTCGCCGGAGGTGAAGGAAAATGGTGGTAAGTCAGGCGAAAAAGCCCCAAAACAGGACGATATCCTTTATGATAGCGTGTGATTGAGGCTCTCTTCCTTTCCAGAAGTCTGCAACCTTTTCACAGCGTGTTTGCAAGCAGGACAACCGGTTCCAATGCCCCATCAGATTGATAAAACAGCTTTGGTTATGCACTCCGCCGAGCGCATGTTTCACCTGGTGAATGACATCGCCCGTTACCCGGAGTTTCTCCCCTGGTGCGCTGGCGCGGAGATTCATGAGCGCCAGCCCGAGCAGGTGACAGCGTCGCTTGAAATTGCCAAGGGTGGGGTGCGGCATACGCTTACGACCCGGAATCAGTTGCTGATGCCGGAGGCGATCGAGATGAACCTGGTGGATGGCCCTTTTCGCAACCTGACCGGTCGCTGGCATTTCAAATCCCTGGATGAGAACGCCTGCAAGGTGATCCTGACCCTGGAGTTCGAGTTCTCCGGATCGCTTTCAAGGATGACCTTCGGGCCGGTATTCAGTCAGGCGGCCAATACGATGGTGGATGCCTTTTGCCGGCGCGCTGATGAGCTTTACCGGAAGGAGGGTGCATGATTCAGGTGGAAGTGGCCTATGCCCGGCCTGACCGGCAGGAAATTGTGCCGGTAAATGTGCCCGAGGGCACGACCGCGCTGGAAGCGGCCAAGCTGTCCGGGATCAGCGATATTTTTCCGGAGATCGATCCGGATACGATTGATATGGGCGTGTTCGGGAAGGTGATCAAGGACCCGGCCGCCCACGAACTGCGTGAAGGTGACCGGGTGGAACTGTATCGCCCGCTGAAGATCGATCCGAAGCAGGCGCGACTGAATCGGGCGAAAAAGAAAGATCAGGCTCAGTAGGCCGGCGTTTCTTCCAGCAGTTGTGCCTCGTAATAGGCGTACTGGTCTTCTTCGTAGTACACGATGATTCGCTGTTCCTGGATGTCCCCGCCTTCTCTCTGGAAGGTGTACACGTAGTATTCGCGGGAGGGGTCAACCGGGTTGAGCATGAGCGGTGTTCCCATCACTGCGTGCACCTGGCTGCGTGGCATGCCCTCGGTCAGTTGCGTCAGCTCCTCATCGGTAACGATGTTTCCCTGCTGGACGTTGATTTTGTAGACGCCCGGGAAAACGCAACCGGATAGAACGAAAGTGAGAATGAGAGCTGTGAGCTTTTGCATCGCCGGGGGAAATCCTCTATCTTGAAATCGCCTGCCAGAGGCAGGTGTGACACGGGTTAACCGTTCAATGGCGGCTTCATCATACCGGAAGCCGTGAGGCACACCAAAGAGTGAATAGTAACATGTCATCCGAAAACGCCGAATTACGAAAAGTCGGTCTGAAAGTGACTCTGCCGCGGGTCAAAATCTTCAATATTCTGGAGACCGCGGAGGAGCATCACCTCAGTGCCGAAGATGTATACAAGAAGCTTCTGGAGCAAGGCGATGACGTGGGGCTGGCAACAGTCTACCGGGTACTGACGCAGTTTGAAGCAGCAGGGCTGGTACTGCGCCATAATTTTGAGGGCGGCCATGCCGTGTTCGAGATGGCTGGCGACGACCACCACGACCATATGGTGTGCACCCAGACGGGTGAGGTAGTCGAGTTTGTCGACGAGGTCATTGAAGAGCGACAAAAGAAGATTGCCGAAGAGCACGGTTACGAAATCGTCGATCACAGCCTGATTCTGTACGTAAAGCCGATCAAGTCCTGAGCCTGGCTCGGGCCGTTGGCTCAAGGAACGAAAAAAGGGGCGGGTTTATGGCCCGCCCCAACAGCTCTCAGGATCGAGAGGGGTAGTGGATAGTTGCTCGCGGCTCAGTGATGGGTTGCCTGCCCCTTTGAAAACATTTCCCTGGCATGAGCGATCGTATGTTCGGTCATGTCCACGCCTCCCAGCATTCTCGCCACTTCACTGATTCTGCCCTGATCGTCCAGCGTCTCGATTTTCGAGAAGGTGGCATCCTGCTCGGTAAACTTGCTGACAAACAGGTGCTGATGACACTGGGCCGCCACTTGCGGCAGGTGGGTGACGCAGAGCACCTGTCCGTTGCCGCCAAGAGTCCGTAACAGTCGGCCAACCACCTCGGCCGTGCCGCCGCCAATGCCGACATCCACTTCATCGAAGACCAGTGTGGGTGTGGTTGATGTCTGGGCAACCACCACCTGGATGGCAAGGCTGATTCGCGACAGTTCGCCGCCGGAGGCTACTTTGGCCAGTGGCCGCGCAGGTTGCCCCGGGTTGGCGCTGACCAGGAATTCAATCTCTTCCAGTCCGTGGGGCGCTGGCTCCCCACCGTTGCTGCGGTTCAGGTGTGTAATGAACTGCATGTTGGGCATGCTTAACTGGGTGAGCTCCGCTGCGACCCGCTGATCCAGTTCGGCGGCGGCCCTGGCACGGGCCTCTGACAGCTCCGCGGCCAGCTCATCGAAGCGTCCGCGCTGGCTGTCCAGCTCTGCGGCCAGCTGCTCCAGGCTGCCCTCGCCACCGTCCAGCTCGGCCAGCTCGGCACTCAGGCGCTGATGCAGTTCCGGTAATTCTTCCGGTGTGATCCGGTGTTTGCGGGCCATCTGGTAGATGGCGCTCAGCCGTTCTTCCACTTCCGCCAGTCGAGCTGGGTCGGCCTCGTAGTCCTCGACGAAATGGCGAAGGTTGTCGCCGGCCTCACTGATCTGGATCTGGGCTTCGTTCAGCATCTGGATCGTGTCCGCCAGTGCAGGAACGTCCACCGGAAGCTGCTCCAGCTGCTGTAACGCCTGGCGCACCAGATCCACTGCGCTGGTTTCATCTTCGGTGCAAAGCAGGGCGGCCTGATGGCTGTTGTGCAGAACCGTATCCGCCTGGCTGAGCTGCGCCTGTTCCTGTTCCAGGTTTTCCTGCTCGCCCGCTTCCAGTGCAAGACGATCCAGTTCTTCCACTTGATATCGCAAAAGCTGGAGTTTGGCCTCTGCTTCATCGGCATTCTGCTGGCGTTCGGTCAGCCGCTGGCGGATCTGGTTCCAGGATTTCCAGGCTTCCCGTGTTTCAGCGGCCAGGGTCTCAACGCCGGCGAACTCGTCCACCAGCTTGCGGTGGGTTTCCTTGCGCAAAAGAGATTGGTGCTGATGCTGGCTGTGAATATCCATTAACACACCGCCCAGTTCCTTGAGGTGGTTCAGGGGGCAGGGTTGGCCATTGATGTAGGCGCGGGAGCGGCCATCCTTGCTGATGACCCGGCGCAGGATGCAATCGTTGTCGTCATCCAGCTCGTGTTCTGCCAACCATTCGGTTGCCTCAGGAATTCCGGATACGTCGAAGGTCGCTGTGATGTCGGCGCGTTTGGCACCATGCCGGACGGCGCCGGCATCGGCTCTGCCACCCATGGCCAGGCCGAGGGCGTCCAGAACGATGGATTTTCCGGCGCCGGTCTCGCCGGTCAATGCGGTCATGCCTTTGCTGAACTGGAGTTCCACTCGTTCAGCGATGGCGTAATTGGAAACCGTAAGTTGAGTCAGCATGCAGATAACCTCCGCGTTGTTCCTGAAACCGGCAAAACACTGTGGATGTATACAGTGACTGTGAATATATACAGGGTTTTTGTGGTTTGCAAACCTGAGGCAGGTATTTTCTTCAGGATTGCAGGCTTTGGTGGTTGAAACCTGGAGAGCGGGCCCCATATCCGTTCGCAACGACATTTTCCGGCTCGAGGCGGCCGGAGCCCATGTTTAACCGGCCACTGACAGCGGGCCGCTTTAGATGAAGCAGGAGTAGCCATGAGCACTGACGAGAACCGCAACGAGCACGAGGAACTGAACGAAGCCCTCGAGGCTGCGAAAGAGGAGGCCCAGGCCGCTGAAGGCGAAGCCGGCGACAACGAAACCTCCGAAGTGGAAGCGCTCCAGGCTCAGGTTCAGGAATTCCAGGAGCAGATGCTGCGCTCCCAGGCGGAAATGCAGAACGTGCGCCGTCGGGCCGAGATCGACGTTGAGAAGGCGCACAAGTTTGCCCTGGAAAAGTTCGTCAAGGAGCTGTTGCCGGTAGCTGACAGCCTTGAGAAGGCGGTCGAGAGCACCGAGGGTCACGATGAGTCCGGCGAACTGGTTGCCTCAATTCGCGAAGGCGTGGAAATGACCCTGAGTCTTTTCATGTCCAGCCTGAAGAAATTCAACGTTGAGCAGATCAACCCGGTGGGCGCACCCTTCGATCCCCAGCATCACGAGGCCATGTCCATGGTGCCTGCGCCGGATGCCGAGCCGAACAGCGTGGTAGCCGTGGTGCAGAAAGGGTATCTGCTGAATGGTCGTGTTGTGCGGCCGGCCATGGTGGTGGTCGCGAAAGCGGAAGATGCACCAAAAATTGATGAGCAGGCTTGAAAAGCCGATTAAAGCGCCAATATAGCCAGTAAATAGCGAAAGCGGAGGCAAATGGCCTCCTGGAAAGCATTCAGAAGAATTGGAGTGACTCAATGAGCAAGATTATCGGTATCGACCTGGGAACGACCAACTCTTGTGTAGCCATCATGGATGGCGACAAGGTGAAGGTAATCGAGAACGCCGAGGGTGATCGCACCACCCCGTCCATCATCGCCTACACCGACGATGGTGAGACCCTGGTTGGCCAGTCAGCCAAGCGCCAGGCGGTTACCAACCCGAACAACACCCTGTACGCCATCAAGCGTCTGATCGGTCGTCGTTTTGAAGACGATGTAGTCCAGAAAGACATCAAGATGGTGCCCTACAAGATTGCCAAGGCAGACAACGGTGATGCCTGGGTTGAAGTGAAGGGCGAGAAAATGGCGCCGCCGCAGGTGTCTGCAGAAGTTCTCAAGAAGATGAAGAAGACTGCAGAAGACTACCTGGGCGAAAAAGTGACCGAAGCCGTCATCACTGTTCCGGCCTACTTCAACGACAGCCAGCGTCAGGCCACCAAGGACGCAGGCAAGATCGCCGGGCTGGAAGTGAAGCGCATCATCAACGAGCCGACCGCAGCAGCCCTGGCTTATGGCCTGGACAAGAAGAGCGGCGATCGTACCGTGGCGGTATATGACCTGGGGGGTGGTACCTTTGACCTGTCCATCATCGAAATTGCCGATGTTGACGGTGAGCACCAGTTCGAGGTTCTGGCCACCAACGGTGACACCTTCCTCGGTGGTGAAGACTTCGACCTCAAGATCATCGAGTACCTGGCAGACCAGTTCAAGAAAGACAGCGGTATCGACCTGCGCGGCGATTCCCTGGCGATGCAGCGTCTGAAAGAAGCGGGCGAGAAAGCCAAGATCGAGCTTTCCAGCAGCCAGCAGACCGACGTTAACCTGCCGTACATCACCGCAGACGCGTCTGGTCCCAAGCACATGAACGTGAAACTGACCCGTGCCAAGCTGGAATCTCTGGTAGAAGACCTGGTTCAGCGCAGCCTCGAGCCGTGTAAAGTAGCGCTGCAGGACGCAGGCATGAAGGCAGGCGAAGTCGACGAGGTTATCCTGGTCGGCGGTCAGACCCGCATGCCGCTGGTGCAGGAAAAAGTGAAAGAGTTCTTCGGCAAAGAAGCTCGCAAGGACGTTAACCCGGACGAAGCTGTGGCGATGGGTGCTGCCATCCAGGCGGCCGTTCTCTCCGGTGATGTGAAGGACGTTCTGCTGCTGGACGTAACCCCGCTGACCCTGGGTATTGAAACCATGGGCGGTGTGGCAACTCCGCTGATCGACAAGAACACCACGATTCCGACCAAGAAGTCGCAGACGTTCTCCACAGCGGACGACAACCAGACCGCGGTAACCATTCACGTGGTTCAGGGTGAGCGTAAGCAGGCTGCCCAGAACAAATCGCTGGGCCGTTTCGATCTGGCTGATATTCCGCCGGCAGCGCGTGGTGTGCCGCAGATTGAAGTTACCTTCGATATCGACGCCAACGGTATCCTGAACGTGTCCGCCAAAGACAAGGCGACCGGTAAAGAGCAGTCAATCGTGATCAAGGCCTCTTCCGGTCTGAACGATGACGAAATCGAGAAGATGGTGCAGGACGCCGAGGCCAACGCCGAGGAAGATCGCAAGTTCGAAGAGCTTGTCCAGGTTCGCAACCAGGGCGACGCGATGGTTCACGCCGTTCGCAAGACATTGAACGAAGCCGGTGACAAGGTCAGCGACAGCGAGAAAGAGTCCATCGAAGCGTCCATCAAGGAGCTCGAAACCGCTCTGGAAGGTTCCGACAAGGAAGACATCGAAGCCAAGACTCAGAAGCTGACCGAGGTCTCTTCCGAGCTGGCCCAGAAGATGTATGCAGATCAGGCGGATCAGACCCAGCAAGCCGGTGGGCAGGAAGAAGCCCAGGGCCAGAAGTCTGACGATGCTGTCGACGCTGAGTTCGAAGAAGTCAAAGACGACGACAAGCGATAAATCTGACGTACATCAGGTAGTTGGAAAACGCGGGGAGATCCCCGCGTTTTCCGCGTTTAAAAACAGGGTTTTAAAAGCATGGCCAAGCGCGATTATTACGAGATTCTCGGGATTTCCCGGGACGCGGACGAGAAGGAAATCAAGCGAGCCTACCGAAAGCTCGCCATGAAGTACCACCCCGACCGTAACCCGGACGACACCGAAGCCGAGAACAAGTTCAAGGAGGCCAGCGAAGCCTACGAAGTACTGGCAGAGCCGTCCAAGCGGGCTGCCTACGACCAGTTCGGCCACGCGGGCGTTGACGGCCAGGCCGGAGGCGGCGGATTCGGAGGCGGCGGTGCCAGCTTCTCGGATATCTTCGGCGATGTATTCGGCGACATCTTTGGTGGCGGCGGTCGTGGCCGCAACACCCGGGGTGCGGACCTGCGCTACACCCTGGAGCTGGATCTGGAAGAGGCCGTGAAAGGCAAGACGGTCCAGATCAAGATCCCGGGGCATCGCGAATGTGAAGTATGCGACGGCAGCGGCGCCGAGAAAGGCTCCCGCCCGGAAACCTGCAGTACCTGTAAGGGTATGGGGCAGGTGCGCATGCAGCAGGGCTTCTTTACCGTACAGCAGGCCTGTCCGACCTGTCGGGGCTCCGGCCAGATCATCAAGAACCCCTGTAAGGCCTGTCACGGTCAGGGCAGGGTTCAGGAAGAGAAAACACTGTCGGTCAAGGTGCCGCCCGGCGTTGACACCGGCGACCGCATTCGCCTTTCCGGTGAAGGCGAGATGGGCGTCGATGGTGGTCCTCCCGGAGATCTGTATGTGCAGATAGCCGTGCGGGAACATTCCATCTTTACCCGCGATGGCCGCAACCTCTATTGCGAAGTTCCCATCAGCATCGTTGATGCCTCTCTGGGTGGAGAGCTCGAGGTGCCGACACTGGATGGCCGGGTGAAACTGAAGATTCCACCGGAGACCCAGACCGGCAAGCTGTTCCGCCTTCGTAACAAGGGTGTCAGCCCGGTTCGTGGTGGTCCTGCTGGTGACTTGCTGTGCCGTGTGATCGTGGAAACGCCGGTGAATCTGACCAAGCGCCAGAGAGAGCTGCTGGAAGAGTTCCAGAAAACTCTGGACGCCAGTAACGGCACAGAGCACGGCCCGAAGAAGACCTCCTGGTTTGAAGGCGTGAAAAGCTTCTTCGACGAAATGAAATTCTGATCGGCGCGACAAGAAGGAACGCGAGCATGAGGGTAGCAATCATCGGCGCCGCCGGGCGCATGGGAAAAGTCCTGATTGAAGCCGTTGACGGCACCGAGGGTCTCGAGCTGGGTGCCGCCGTGGTCGAGCCCGGCAGTAGCCTGATCGGCGCCGATGCCGGCGAAATGACCGGGATCGGCAAAACCGGCGTCAAAATGGCCGGCAGCCTGGCCGATGTGAAGGATGATTTCGATGTGCTTATCGACTTCACCTTCCCGGACCTGACTCTGGAAAACGCCGAGTTCTGCAAGGCCAACGGCAAGATGCTCGTGATCGGCACTACCGGCATGTCCGACGCCGAAAAGCAGCAACTGGCTCTGGCCGCCGAGTCCACGCCCGTAGTGTTTGCGCCCAACATGAGCGTGGGCGTTAACGTCGTCCTCAACCTGCTGCGCACCGCCGCCGCAACCCTGGGTGACGACTACGACGTGGAGATTATCGAAGCCCATCACCGCCACAAGAAAGACGCGCCCTCGGGAACGGCCCTGCGCATGGGTGAAGTCGTCGCCGATGCCCTCGGTCGTGACCTGAAAGAGTGTGCCGTCTATGGTCGTGAGGGCTTCACCGGCGAGCGAACCCGCAAGGAAATCGGTTTCGAAACGATTCGGGCGGGGGATGTGGTGGGTGATCACACCGTCTTGTTCGCCACCGAGGGTGAGCGTATCGAGGTGACCCACAAGGCCAGCAGCCGGATGACCTTTGCCAAGGGTGCCATGCGGGCCGCTTTATGGCTGAAGGATAAGCCGGCCGGGCTTTATGATATGCAGGACGTGCTGGACCTCAAGTGAGGCCATTTCTCGTGGACACAAAGCGCCATATTTTTTACAATAAGGCGGTTTGACTGCACCAAGCGTACCTTTGCACAAAGATTCTGAAAAAGCGGGACCGAGTTAAGACTCCGTCTCGCTTTTTTGCAACCTGAATTTGCGCTTGCGTTCCTGTTCGTGACGAACCGATACGCCACTCGATGAGGATACAAGCCTTGAGCACACCAGCAATCCTTGCACTCGCAGACGGAAGCCTGTTCTACGGCACAGCCATCGGCGCTGACGGAGAAACCAGCGGCGAAGTGGTGTTCAACACCGCCATGACCGGCTACCAGGAAATCCTGACCGACCCGTCCTACTCCCGCCAGATCGTGACCCTGACCTACCCGCATATCGGTAACACCGGTGTGAACGAAGAAGACATTGAGTCAGACCGCATCCAGGCCGCCGGCCTGATTATCCGCGATCTGCCTCTGCTGGCCAGCAGCTGGCGTAGCAAGGGAACTCTGGACGATTACCTGCGAAGCAACAACATTGTTGGGATCGCCGACATCGATACCCGCCGTCTGACCCGCATCCTCCGGGACAAGGGCTCCCAGAACGGTGCCATCGTTGCCGGTGAAAACGCCACTGCCGAGCGGGCTCTGGAACTGGCAAAAGCCTTCCCGGGCCTCAAGGGTATGGATCTGGCAAAAGAGGTTACCTCCGACAAGATCTGGTCCTGGAAAGAGACGGAGTGGACCCTGGGCGAGGGTTACGGTGAGCGTGAGGAATCACGGTTCAAGGTGGTTGCCTGGGATTACGGCGTCAAGCTGAACATCCTGCGCATGCTCGCCTCCCGGGGCTGCGACATCACCGTGGTGCCGGCGCAGACTCCGGCCTCCGAGGTTCTGGCGATGAACCCGGACGGTGTGTTCCTGTCCAATGGTCCCGGGGACCCCGAGCCCTGTGATTACGCCATCACCGCCATCAAGGAAGTGCTGGAAACCGAGATTCCGGTGTTTGGTATCTGTCTGGGGCACCAGTTGCTGGCCCTGGCCAGCGGTGCCAAGACCATGAAGATGGGGCATGGCCACCACGGAGCCAACCATCCGGTTCAGGATATCGCCACCGGCACCGTGATGATCACCAGCCAGAACCACGGGTTTGCCGTGGATGAGGCAACTCTGCCGGCCAATGTCGAGGCGACTCACAAGTCCCTGTTTGACGGCACCCTGCAGGGCATTCGCCGGACCGACAAGCCGGCCTACAGCTTCCAGGGCCACCCGGAAGCCAGCCCCGGCCCCCATGATGTGGCCCCGCTGTTTGACGAGTTTATCCGCCTGATGGAGGCGCGATCGGCCTGAGACCGATCGCTACGGAAAGCTCACGGGCGCCGCGTGTTGCGCTGCCAGAATTCAAAAGTTGCTGACAGGTTTACCAAGACATGCCAAAACGTACCGACATCCAAAGCATCCTGATCCTGGGCGCCGGCCCCATCGTGATCGGGCAGGCGTGCGAGTTTGATTACTCCGGAGCCCAGGCCTGCAAGGCGCTGCGCGAAGAGGGTTACCGGGTTATTCTGGTTAACTCCAACCCGGCAACCATCATGACCGACCCGGTCATGGCCGATGCCACCTACATCGAGCCGATCACCTGGAAGACCGTCGAGAAGATCATCGAGAAAGAGCAGCCGGATGCGCTGTTGCCCACCATGGGCGGCCAGACCGCGCTGAACTGCGCCCTGGACCTCGAGCGCCACGGCATTCTGGAAAAGCACGGCGTGGAAATGATCGGCGCCAACGCCGACACCATTGATAAAGCCGAAGACCGGGACCGCTTCGACAAGGCCATGAAGAAGATCGGCCTCGAGTGTCCGCGGGCCACCATCGCCCACTCCATGGAAGAAGCCTGGAAAGTGGCTGACGACATCGGCTTCCCGTGCATCATCCGCCCGTCTTTCACCATGGGCGGCTCCGGCGGCGGTATCGCCTACAACCGCGACGAATTCGAGGAAATCTGTACCCGTGGTCTGGATCTGTCCCCGACCAACGAACTGCTGATCGACGAATCCCTGATCGGCTGGAAAGAGTACGAGATGGAAGTTGTCCGCGACAAGAACGACAACTGCATCATTGTCTGCGCCATCGAGAACTTCGATGCCATGGGTGTGCACACCGGTGACTCCATCACCGTGGCCCCGGCCCAGACCCTCACCGACAAGGAATACCAGATCATGCGGAACGCCTCGTTGGCAGTCCTGCGTGAAATCGGTGTGGAAACCGGCGGCTCCAACGTGCAGTTCGGGATGAATCCGGACACCGGCCGCATGGTCGTCATCGAGATGAACCCCCGTGTGTCCCGCTCCTCGGCGCTGGCCTCCAAGGCCACCGGCTTCCCGATCGCCAAGGTCGCGGCCAAGCTGGCGGTAGGCTACACCCTGGATGAGCTGCGCAACGAAATCACCGGTGGCGTCACCCCGGCCTCGTTCGAGCCGTCCATCGACTACGTGGTCACCAAGATCCCCCGGTTTACCTTCGAGAAATTCCCCCAGGCCGATGCCCGCCTGACCACCCAGATGAAATCCGTGGGTGAGGTCATGGCCATTGGCCGCACCTTCCAGGAATCCCTGCAGAAAGCCCTGCGCGGCCTGGAAGTGGGCTCCGAAGGCTTTGACGAGAAACTCGAAGACCTGGATTCCGAGAATTCCCGGGAAACCCTGACCCGCGAACTGAACGTGCCCGGTGCCGACCGCATCTGGTACATCGGCGACGCTTTCCGGGCTGGCATGACGGTGGAGGACCTGCACGAGCATACCCACGTGGATCCCTGGTACCTGGTGCAGATCGAGGACCTGATCAGGGAAGAGCAGGCGCTGAAGAGTGCCGGCAAGGCCGACATTGACCAGGCCACCCTGTTCCGTCTCAAGCGCAAGGGCTTCTCCGATGCCCGCCTGGCGAAACTGCTGGGCATCTCCGAGGTAAGCCTGCGCAAGCTGCGCCACGATCTGGATATCCGCCCGGTGTACAAGCGCGTGGATACCTGCGCCGCCGAGTTTGCCTCCGACACCGCGTACATGTACTCCACCTATGAGGAAGAGTGCGAGTCGGACGCCAGCGACCGCGAGAAGATCGTGGTGATCGGTGGTGGCCCCAACCGGATCGGCCAGGGCATTGAGTTCGATTACTGCTGTGTGCATGCGGCCCTGGCCATGCGTGAAGACGGCTACGAAACCATCATGATCAACTGCAACCCGGAGACCGTGTCCACCGACTACGACACCTCCGACCGGTTGTACTTCGAGCCGATCACCCTGGAAGACGTGCTGGAAATCATTCACGTCGAGAAGCCCAAGGGCGTGATTGTGCAGTACGGCGGCCAGACCCCGCTGAAACTGGCCCGTGGCCTGGAAGCGGCCGGTGTGCCGATCATCGGCACCAGCCCGGACGCCATTGACCGTGCCGAGGACCGGGAACGGTTCCAGCAGATGATCACCCGCCTGGGCCTGAAGCAGCCGGAAAACGCTACCGTGCGCAGCCACGAGGAAGGCATCCTGGCAGCCAGAGAGATCGGCTACCCGCTGGTTGTGCGTCCGTCTTACGTGCTGGGCGGTCGTGCCATGGAAATCGTCTACGACGAGGAAGAACTGGTTCGCTACATGCGCAACGCAGTGCTGGTCTCGAACGACAGCCCGGTGCTGCTCGACCACTTCCTGAACGCCGCCATTGAGGTGGACATCGACGCCATCTCCGACGGTAAAGACGTGGTCATTGGTGGCATCATGCAGCATATCGAGCAGGCCGGCGTTCACTCCGGTGACTCCGCCTGCTCGCTGCCGCCGTACACCCTGTCCCAGCAGGTTCAGGACGAAATGCGCGATGCCGTCAAGAAGATGGCCATCGAGCTGGATGTGGTCGGTCTGATGAACGTGCAGCTGGCCTGGCAGGACGGCGAGATCTACGTGATCGAGGTAAACCCGCGGGCCTCGCGTACCGTGCCGTTCGTGTCCAAGGCCATCGGTGTGTCCCTGGCCAAGGTGGCGGCCCGGGTGATGGCTGGCAAGACCCTCAAAGAGCTGGAGTTCACCCAGGAAATCATCCCCAGCTATTATGCGGTGAAAGAGTCGGTGTTCCCGTTCAACAAGTTCCCGGCGGTGGATCCGATCCTTGGGCCGGAAATGAAATCGACCGGTGAGGTCATGGGCCTGGGTGACAGCTTCGACGAAGCCTTCGCCAAAGCCGCGTTGGCTGTTGGTGAGCGTCTGCCGGCCAAGGGCACTGCGTTCATGTCTGTGCGGGATGTTGACAAGCCCGGCGCCGCAAAAGTGGCCCGGGATCTGGTCGAAGCCGGCTTCAAGCTTGTGGCTACCACCGGCACCGCCAAGGCCCTGAAAGAGGCCGGAATCAAGGTTGATCGGGTGAACAAGGTCCGTGAAGGCCGTCCGCATATTGTGGACGCCATCAAGAACGGACAGGTTCAGCTGATCATCAATACCACTGAAGGTCGCAAGGCCATTTCCGACTCGGCCCAGATCCGCCAGTCGGCGTTGCAGACCAAGGTAACCTACACAACAACACTGGCGGGCGGCGAAGCCTTCTGCCGGGCCATCAAGTTCGGCCCGGAGCGCACTGTACGCCGCCTCCAGGATCTTCACGCAGGAAAGTGAGACTATGGCTGACAGAGTACCGATGACAAAGGCGGGCGAGACCCGCCTCCGCGAGGAGCTTCAGAAGCTGAAGTCCGAGGATCGTCCCCGGGTTATTGCGGCGATTGCCGATGCCCGGGAGCACGGCGACCTGAAAGAGAACGCTGAATATCATGCTGCCCGCGAGCAGCAGAGCTTTATTGAAGGCCGTATCCAGGAAATCGAGGGCAAGCTTTCAGCCGCTCAGGTAATCGATGTGACCACCATCGAGAATACCGGCAAGGTGATCTTCGGCACCACGGTACACCTGCTTAACATGGATACGGACGAACAGGTGATCTACAAGATCGTTGGTGAGGATGAGGCGGATATCAAGGCAGGCAAGCTGTCGATTTCCTCACCGATTGCGCGGGCGCTGGTAGGCAAGAGCGAGGGCGATGTGGTCGCCATTCGCGTGCCTTCCGGTACCGTGGAATACGAGATTGAGCAGGTCGAGTACATCTGATCTCGTCTGTGCTGAACGAAAAAAGCCGGCTGGGGTTTTCCCGAGCCGGCTTTTTTGTTTCTGTGTTCCGGGCGGATCAGTGTTTGTGGCGCAACAGGTTGGAGAGCTTGGGATTCGGCTTTTTGGCCCGGCGCAGTATTACGGCGATCTTGCCGATGGTCTGGACGAGCTCGGCGCCAGAGGATTCGCACAGCGCGGTGATCGCCTCGTGCCGGGTTTCCCGGTCTTGGCTCGCCACCTTGATCTTGATCAGCTCATGATCATTCAGTGCGCGCTCGAGTTCTTCCTGCAGTCCCTCGGAAAGGCCTTTGTCGCCAACAATGATGACGGGCTTGAGGTTGTGGGCAATCGCCCGGTATTCCCGGCGCTGTTCCGGTGAAAGACTCATGATGTAATCTCTTTATTGGTGCAATTAACAAAAGGTCAGCGGCGGAAAGGCTGACTTGAACGTATAATCGACGAATTGTAACAGATCGTTCCGCTGTAAGAATGGCCGTTAACACGTATCGACGTGGGGGCAGCAAGCAGAAGGAACCAATCCGGGTGGCAAGGGTCAAAAGGTTCGCGGAATTGGGGGCGTATTGAGGGTTGCTGTTGTAATTTCAGATATGGCGCCCAATATGAAGGTTAAGGCGACTTTTCATTAAAAAACTGTGTGCTGCGTGTGGCCGATACGGATGGGCCGTTTCTGGTGGACGGGCGTACAATTGGTGTAAGGTGTCAGAAAAGGGTGCTTTGAGAAAGGTTAACCCTACAATTCACAGGTGATGATCCTTGAACGATATGGCAAAAAATCTGGTTCTCTGGCTAATTATAGCCGCCGTGCTGCTGATGGTGTTTCAGAACTTTTCTCCCACCACCACCGGCCAACAAGTCAACTATTCCCAGTTTGTGGAGATGGTCCAGGAAGGCCAGGTCCGTCAGGTCACAATCGATGGGTTGCAGGTTCAGGGTACCCGTGGTGACGGCTCCCAGTTCCAGACAATCCGTCCTCAAGTGTCTGACAACAAGCTGATGGACGATCTGCTCGCGAACAACGTTGAGGTTATCGGTAAGGAGCCTGAGCGCCAGAGCCTGTGGACACAGCTTCTGGTAGCCGCGTTTCCGATACTGATCATCATCGCACTGTTTGTGTTCTTCATGCGCCAGATGCAGGGCGGCGGTGGCGGCAAAGGCCCCATGTCGTTCGGCAAGAGTAAAGCGCGTCTGATGAGCGAAGACCAGATCAAGACCACCTTCGCGGACGTGGCCGGTGTTGATGAAGCCAAGGAAGATGTTAAGGAACTGGTGGATTTCCTGCGAGATCCCAGCAAATTCCAGCGTCTTGGCGGCAGCATCCCCAAAGGTGTCCTGATGGTTGGTCAGCCGGGTACGGGTAAAACCCTGCTCGCCAAGGCTATTGCCGGCGAAGCCAAGGTGCCCTTCTTCTCCATCTCCGGTTCTGACTTTGTCGAAATGTTCGTGGGCGTGGGTGCTTCCCGGGTTCGTGACATGTTCGAACAGGCCAAGAAGCAAAGCCCCTGCATTATCTTCATCGACGAGATCGATGCTGTTGGTCGCCACCGTGGCGCCGGCATGGGTGGCGGTCATGACGAGCGTGAACAGACGCTCAACCAGCTGCTCGTTGAGATGGACGGTTTTGAGGGTAATGAAGGCGTTATCGTAATTGCCGCTACCAACCGTCCCGACGTTCTCGACCCGGCACTGTTGCGCCCGGGCCGTTTCGACCGTCAGGTTGTTGTTGGCCTGCCAGACATCATTGGTCGTGAGCAGATCCTCAAGGTGCACATGAAGAAAGTGCCCCTGGCGGACGGCGTCGAGCCGGTTCTGATCGCTCGTGGCACGCCCGGATTCTCCGGTGCGGACCTCGCAAACCTGGTCAACGAGGCGGCGCTCTTCGCGGCCCGTCGCAACCAGCGTCTCGTGTCCATGGAAGAGTTCGAGCTTGCCAAAGACAAGATCATGATGGGCGCCGAGCGCAAGTCCATGGTGATGAGCGAGAAAGAAAAGCGGAATACGGCTTATCACGAGTCTGGCCACGCTATTGTGGGTCGTCTGATGCCGGAGCATGATCCGGTGTACAAGGTGAGCATCATTCCGCGCGGCCGCGCTCTGGGTGTCACCATGTTCCTCCCCGAGGAAGACAAGTACAGCCATAGCAAGCGCTTCCTGATCAGCTCGATTTGCAGTCTGTTCGGTGGCCGCATCGCGGAAGAACTGACGCTGGGCTTTGATGGTGTGACGACCGGCGCTTCGAACGACATCGAGCGGGCGACTAGTCTGGCCCGCAACATGGTGACCCGTTGGGGTCTGTCCGAGAAGCTGGGTCCGTTGCAGTATGATACCGACAGCGAAGAGCCGTTCCTCGGCCGGTCTGCGGGTCAGTCCCAGACGGTGTACTCACCGGAAACGGCCCAGCGCATTGATGAGGAAGTTCGCAACATCATCGACAGCTGCTACGAAAAAGCCAAGCAGATTCTGGTCGATAACCGGGACAAGCTCGACATGATGGCCGACGCGTTGATGAAGTACGAAACCATCGACCGTCACCAGATTGATGACATCATGGAAGGCCGCACACCTCGCCCGCCGAAAGGTTGGGGAGACAGTGGTCCCGCTGGTGGTGTCAAGGCCGACGAGCCTGAGACGGCGCCGGAGCCAAAGGCTTCCGATGACGGTCGTCATCCCGGCGTTGGCCGGCCGGCCGGAGAGCACTGACGGCTAGCAGCTTTTGGTTATAAAAAGAGTGTAGTTCCCTGCGCCGCCCGGATTCCGGGCGGCGTTTGTTTTTGTCATTGTGAAAAAGGTTTGCCATGAAAATGAATTTTGCCGGGCGGGAACTGGATATGTCCCGCTGCCACGTGATGGGCGTTCTGAATGTAACACCGGATTCGTTTTCCGATGGTGGCCAATATAACCGGCCGGATGCGGCTCTCGTCCGGGCCAGGCAAATGGTTGCCGATGGCGCCACGTTTATCGACATCGGTGGTGAATCCACGCGCCCGGGTGCCACGCCCGTGTCGTTGCAGGAAGAGCTGGACCGGGTCTGCCCGGTGGTTGAGGCAGCAGCCCGGGAGCTCGACGCGGTTATCTCGGTAGACACCAGTGCGCCGGAAGTGATGGCTGAAACGGCAAAACTCGGGGCCGGCCTGATCAATGATGTGCGGGCCCTGCAGCGTGACGGTGCTCCGGAAGTGGCTGCAAAAGCGGGCATACCGGTTTGCATCATGCACATCCAGGGGGAGCCGGATACCATGCAGGATCGTCCCGAGTACCGGAATGTGCGTCGGGAAGTCAGTGCTTTTCTGACCGAGCGCATCCGCGTTGCGGAGCAGGCCGGAATTCGCCCTGAAAACATCCTGCTGGATCCCGGCTTCGGTTTTGGGAAAAGCCTTGAGCACAACCTGCAGTTGCTGGCCTCCCTTGAGCAGATGCACATCCTCGGGCATCCCCTGCTGGTTGGCGTTTCCAGGAAGTCCATGTTGGGCCATATCACTGGCCGTGAGGTGAATGAAAGGTTGCCTGCGAGCCTTGCGGCCGCGACAATAGCGGCCATGAAGGGTGCCAGTATTATTCGTGTGCACGATGTCAGGGAAACAGTGGACGCTATCCGTGTGGTGGCGGCAGTGAAGGAGGCAGGTTAATGTCCGAGAGAAAGTACTTTGGTACGGACGGTATTCGCGGGCACGTGGGTGAGTTTCCGATAACGCCGGAATTCATGCTGAAACTTGGCTGGGCTGCGGGCCAGGCCTTCAAGCGCGATGGTCAGCGCAACAGCGTACTGATCGGCAAGGATACTCGCCTGTCCGGTTACATGTTTGAGTCGGCCCTTGAGGCTGGCCTTGCGGCGGCGGGTGTGGATGTAAAGCTGCTTGGTCCGATGCCAACGCCGGCAATCGCTTACCTGACTCGCACTTTCCGCGCTTCGGCCGGCATTGTGATCAGCGCCTCCCACAATCCCCACCACGACAACGGCATCAAGTTCTTCTCAGCGGCCGGCACCAAGCTGGACGATGCTCTTGAAGCCGAGATCGAGCGCTGGCTGGACAAGCCCATTGAGGTTTGTGGCCCGACTGAGCTGGGCAAGGCCTCCCGCGTTGACGACGCGCCGGGCCGGTATGTGGAATTCTGCAAGAGCACTGTGCCCAATGAGTTTACGCTCGACGGCATGAATATCGTATTGGACTGTGCCCATGGCGCCACCTATCACGTGGCCCCCAAGGTATTTCGGGAGCTTGGGGCCAAGGTTTCGGTTATCGGTGGCGATCCCGATGGGCTCAATATCAACCTTAACGTTGGCTCCACTCATCTGCAGGCGCTCAAGGCAGCAGTGATCGAAAAAAACGCTGATCTGGGGATCGCATTCGATGGGGATGGCGATCGGGTTCTGATGGTGGATCGGGACGGATCCGAGGTCGACGGCGATGAGCTGCTCTACGTCATCGCGTCCCAACGCTTTGCCGAGGATCGCCTGAAAGGCGGTGTGGTCGGTACGCTGATGACCAATCTGGGTGTCGAGCTTGCTTTGAATGAAATCGGAATCGAGTTCGAGCGTGCAAAAGTCGGCGACCGTTACGTGATGGAGCGGCTGCTCGCCAACAACTGGGTGCTCGGTGGCGAAGGCTCTGGCCACATGGTTATCCGCGACTGCACCAGTACCGGTGATGGTATTGTTTCGGCGCTGCAGGTCCTTCTTTCGGTGTGGAAGTCCGGGAAAACCCTTGCGGATCTGCGGAAGGGGATGAGCAAGCTCCCCCAGAAAATGATCAACGTTCGGGTGGCGCAGCGTTTCGATCCGTTCAGTCGTGATGATATCGTAGCTGCGGTGCGCAAGGCCGAAACCGAGCTGGGCAGTTCCGGCAGGATTCTGTTGAGGGCTTCTGGCACAGAGCCGCTGATCCGTGTGATGGCGGAGGGGCAGGACGCCAGCGAGATTCTTCGGGTAGTCGAGGAACTGGCAAAAGTTGTGGAGAAATCCACCGCTTAATTTTGTGTTTTCAGGCGGTTGTCTGCCGGGAGGGAGTGCTGTATAGTTCGCCCTCCCTAACGTTCGGGAACTGTTATGCGTCGGAAGATTGTAGCCGGAAACTGGAAAATGAACGGGTCAAAAGACCTGGCACAAACGCTGGTAAGCGATGTGCGATCCCAGGCGGCCTCTCTTGATAATGGCGTTGAGGTTGTTATCATTCCTCCCGCTATTTACGTCCCGGACGTAGTTGCCAGCGCAGGCGATGTACTGTCGGTCGGTGTTCAGAACGTGGCGCAATGGGCGTCCGGAGCCTACACCGGTGAGATTTCCGCGGACATGGCGTTGGATCAGGGCTGTCAATACGTCTTGGTCGGTCATTCCGAACGTCGCCAGCTCTTCGCTGAGACAGACGCTGCAGTGGCCGAAAAAGTCGGTCGCATTCTCGCTTCCGGGCTCCAGGCCATGGTTTGTGTTGGTGAAACCCTGGAAGAGCGTGAGGCTGGTAAGGCCGAGACCGTTGTTGCCGCCCAGGTAAAGGCCGGCCTTGCGACGGTCACAAGCGAGCAGTGGCAGCGTGTAGTGGTTGCCTATGAGCCTGTCTGGGCGATCGGAACAGGTAAAACCGCTACGGCACAGGACGCGCAGGCAATGCATGCGTCGATTCGGCAGGTGCTTTCAGAGATGGGCGCGCCGGCCAATGAGATTTCCCTCCTTTACGGGGGCAGTGTAAAAGCGGATAATGCAGCCGCTCTTTTTGCCGAGCCGGATATTGACGGCGGTTTGATCGGCGGAGCGTCGCTCAAAGCAGAAGATTTTGTAAGTATTTGCCGGAGTGTTCCGGCGGGTACCTGAATTTAAAGGTTCGCGAGAGTCGTTATGGATTGGGTAGAAACGCTGGTAGTCGTTGTGCACGTGGTGATCGCGGTGGCGCTGGTGGGTCTGGTGCTGATCCAGCAGGGCAAAGGCGCAGATGCCGGCGCTGCCTTTGGTGGTGGTGCATCGCAGACTGTGTTTGGTAGTCAGGGTAGCGGTAGCTTTCTCACCCGCTTCACGACTCTGCTCGCAGTGGTATTTTTTGTAACAAGTTTCTCGCTGGCGATTTTTGCCAAGCAGCGTGCCGAAGTGGCAGGCGAAGCCGGTATTCCTGTTGTTCAGGAATCCAGCAGCGCAGCCCCTGCTGATACCGCTGCTGACAATGGCGAAGCCGCAGCCAGCGAAGCCGAGGGTGGGGAGTCTGATCTCCCTGAACTCGAGTAAGAATGTTGCCCGGGTGGTGAAACTGGTAGACACGCTATCTTGAGGGGGTAGTGGCGAAAGCCGTGCCGGTTCGAGTCCGGCCCCGGGCACCATATTAGAAGAAAAACGGCTTGGAGTTTCCAGGCCGTTTTTTTTGGTTAGTCCTTGACCAGTCTGTCCGGCGTCTCTATACTCCGGCGGATATTGGGACCTGCCGCTTGGTGCTGGCGGGTTTCTGGCAGGCCAGGTGTCTGTCAGCAGGAAGCGGTACACCGGTTTGCTTCCTGCGAGTTCTTGCAACAAAAGGCCCCATTGTCAGGGGCTTTTTGATTAAGGGGCCTGGCGCAAAGGGCCCTGGTGCATAAAAAGGGCTGATAAAACAGCCCTTTTTTTGTTTTTGGGGCCGGTAAATTGATAACGGAGAAGGCACAACTTGTCAGCCAAGCTTAAGCAACTGGAAGACATTCTTCAGCCCGTGGTGGAAGGTCTGGGGTATGAGTTCTGGGGCATTGAATTCCGCTCGCAGGGCCATCATTCCCTGTTACGGGTGTTTATTGACGATGCCGAAAACGGCATCGGAGTCGACGACTGTGAGAAAGTCAGTCGCCAGATCAGCGGTGTGATGGATGTGGAAGATCCCATCCAGACCGAATACACACTGGAGGTCTCATCCCCGGGGATGGATCGCCCGCTGTTTCGTCTAGAGCAATACGAGGCCTTTGTTGGTCATCAGGTTCAGATTCGTCTCCGGATGGCATTTGAAGGTCGCCGGAAGTTTCAGGGGCTGATCAAAGGCGTGGAAGGTGATGATGTGGTTGTGGTCGTTGATGATCACGAGTATCTGCTGCCATTCGACAGCATTGAAAAAGCCCACATCGTGCCGGTATTTGAGTGAACGATTTGAATAAAGTCCGTGGACGCACAGTTGATTTTAAGGGCAGGGCAATCCAATGAGTAAAGAGATCTTGCTGGTGGTTGAATCCGTCTCGAACGAGAAAGGTGTCGAGAAGGATGTGATTTTTGAAGCGATCGAGCTGGCACTGGCCACCGCTGCCAAAAAACGCTTTGAAGACGAAGAGGCGGATATCCGCGTATCAATCGACCGGAAAACCGGCGAATACGAAACCTTCCGCCGCTGGCTGGTGGTGGATAACGATGCCGTTCCTGCGCTGGGCACTGAGCTCACCCTGCAGGAAGCCGAGGAAATCGACCCGGCCCTGAAGCCTGGCGATATCCACGAGGAGAAAATCGAATCCGAAGCCTTTGGCCGCATTGGCGCCCAGGCTGCCAAGCAGATTATCTTCCAGAAGGTTCGTGAAGCTGAACGCACCAAGATTGTGGACAGCTACCGCGACCGCGTTGGTGAGCTGGTGTCGGGTACCGTCAAGAAGGTTACTCGCGACAACGTGATTGTCGATCTGGGCGCCAATGCCGAGGCGCTGCTGCCCCGCGAATTCCTGATCCCCCGCGAGACGTTCCGGATGGGTGACAGGGTGCGTTCGCTGCTGCTGGAGATCCGTACGGATCACCGCGGTCCCCAGTTGATTCTCAGCCGCACCTCTCCGCAGATGCTGATCGAGCTGTTCCGCATCGAAGTGCCCGAGATTGCTGAAGATCTGATCGAGATCCGCGGCGCTGCCCGTGATCCCGGTTCCCGGGCCAAGATTGCGGTGAAGACCAACGATCGCCGTATTGATCCCGTTGGCGCCTGTGTTGGTATGCGTGGCTCCCGGGTTCAGGCCGTGTCCAATGAGCTGGGCGGTGAGCGCGTTGATATCGTGTTGTGGGACGACAACCCGGCACAGCTGGTGATCAACGCCATGGCCCCCGCAGAAGTGGCGTCCATCGTGATGGACGAAGACGGGCACACCATGGAAGTGGCAGTGGCGGAAGACAACCTGGCACAGGCAATCGGCCGTAACGGCCAGAATGTCCGCCTGGCCACCGACCTGACAGGTTGGACCCTGAACGTGATGACCGAGGAAGAAGCCGGTGAGCGTCAGGAACAGGAATACAGCCGGCTTGTCGAGCATTTCATTGGCAATCTGGATGTTGATGAAGAATTTGCCGGTGTGCTGATCGAGGAAGGCTTTACCTCTATTGAAGAGGTGGCCTATGTGCCGATGGAAGAGATGTTGGCGATCGAGGGCTTTGACGAAGAGACCGTCACCGAGCTGCGCCGCCGTGCCAAGGATGTCCTGTTGAATCAGGCCCTGGCAAGCGAGGAAGCGCTCGAGGGCGCCGAGCCGGCAGACGATCTTCTGGGAATGGCCGGCATGGACCGCAGCCTGGCCTTCAAACTGGCCGGCATGGGTGTGCGCACCATGGAAGATCTGGCAGAGCAGTCGGTTGGCGACCTGCTTGAGATTGAAGGTATGGATGAAGAGCGTGCTGGTCAGCTTATCATGACCGCACGTGCCCCCTGGTTTGAAGACCAGGCTTAATTCGGGAGGAGGACCAGTATGGCTGAAGTAACGGTAAAACAACTGGCCGAAGATGTAGGCGCTCCCGTGGATCGTTTGCTGAAGCAGATTGTGGAGGCTGGCCTGAAAGCCCGCTCCGAGAATGACTCTGTCTCCAGCGATGAGAAGCAGCAGTTGCTGGCCTATTTGAGAAAGACCCACGGTGAGGCTGACGCCGAGCCGCGCAAGATTACCCTGAAGCGTAAGACCACCACCACGCTCAAGGCCGGCAAGGCAAAGACCGTCAATGTTGAGGTTCGCAAGCGCCGTACTTACATCAAACGGGCGGAATTGCAGCCTGAGGCTGAAGCGCCGAAACCGGAAGAGCCGGTAGCTGAGCAGCAGCCGGAGCAGGCACCGGTGGAAGAGGCGCCAAAGGTAGCGGCCGAGCAGGCCCAGCAGCCGGAAGCAGAGAAGCCCGCAGAGGCAGCGACTGCAGAGCAGCCGGAGCAGGCAGAGAAGGCCGAGCCGAAGAAAGAGCCGGAGCCTGAGCCCGAGCCGGTTCCCGCTCCGGAAGATATGCCGATGCCTCCGCCCGAGGGCGATGGCAAGGACCGCAAGCCGAAGAAAAAGAAAGAAAAAGTTCGTGAGCGCGGCGACGAGATCGAAGAGGGCAAGCCGAAGAAGAAGCAGGCAGGCCATCGTGGTCCTCGCAGTCGTCCGGTGGAAGAGCCGCTGGTTATCTCCGAGGATGAGGAAGAGACCACGCTGCGCAAGCCGCTGCGTGCGAAAAAGAAACCCAAAGAGAAGCGTCATGCTTTCGAGAGGCCGACCAAACCAATGGTCAGAGAAGTAGAGATTCCGGAAACGATATCTGTCGGTGACCTTGCCCAGCGTATGGCAGTCAAATCGGCTGATGTTATCAAGACCCTGATGGGCATGGGCGTCATGGCCACCATCAACCAGGCACTGGACCAGGAAACTGCCGTTCTGGTGACCGAGGAATTGGGTCATAAAGCCAAGACCGTCAGCGACGATGCGTTCGAGGAAGAGGTTCTGAGCGAATTCTCCTTCGAGGGCGGCGAAAAGACCAAGCGGGCTCCGGTTGTGAGCGTGATGGGTCATGTTGACCACGGTAAGACCTCCCTGCTGGACTACATCCGCCGTACCAAGGTGGCCTCCGGTGAGTCTGGTGGTATTACCCAGCACATTGGTGCTTATCACGTAGAAACGGATCACGGCATGGTGTCCTTCCTGGATACCCCGGGCCACGCGGCCTTTACCGCCATGCGTGCCCGCGGTGCCCAGTGCACGGATATCGTTGTCCTGGTTGTTGCCGCCGATGACGGCGTGATGCCACAGACCAAGGAAGCCGTCCAGCACGCGCGCTCCGCCGGGGTGCCGATCGTTGTTGCCATCAACAAGATGGACAAGGAAGAGGCCGATCCCGATCGCGTCAAGACCGAGTTGGCGGGCATGGAAGTCATTCCGGAAGACTGGGGCGGTGACGTTCAGTTCGTGCCTGTTTCAGCACACACCGGTGAGGGCATTGAAGATCTGCTGGAGGCGTTGTTGCTTCAGGCAGAAGTGCTCGAGCTTGAGGCGGCAACCGATGCGCCTGCCAAGGGCGTGGTCGTAGAATCCAGCCTTGAGCGTGGCCGCGGTTCCGTTGCGACTGTCCTGGTACAGAACGGTACCCTGCGTCAGGGCGACATGGTTGTGGCCGGTTCCTACTTCGGTAAGGTCCGTGCGATGACCGATGAAGCCGGTAAGCAGGTCAAGGAAGCAGGCCCGTCTATTCCGGTCGAGATCCTCGGTCTGAACGGAACACCGGATGCCGGTGACGAGTTCTTCGCCGTTGCTGACGAGAAGAAGGCCAAAGAGCTGGCCGAGTTCCGTCAGAGCCGCGAGCGGGAGCAGCGTCTCCAGCGTCAGCAGGCCGCCAAGCTTGAGAACCTGTTCGAGAACATGGGCAAGGACGAGGTCAAAACCCTCAATGTTGTGCTCAAGACCGACGTTCGGGGTTCGCTGGAAGCCATCACCAAGGCCTTGCAGGACCTGGGTAACGATGAGGTTCAGGTCAAGATCGTGTCGTCCGGTGTTGGCGGTATTGCCGAGACCGACGTCAGTCTGGCCATGGCAACCAATGCGGTTATCTTCGGTTTCAACGTCCGTGCCGACACAGCGTCCAAGCGCCTGGTTGAGCAGGAAGGTCTGGATCTGCGCTACTACAGCATCATCTATAACCTGATTGATGATGTGAAAGCAGCCCTGACTGGCATGCTGGCACCGGAATTCCGCGAAGATATTGTTGGCATCGCCGACGTGCGTGATGTGTTCCGTTCGCCGAAGTTTGGTCAGGTGGCCGGTTGCATGGTTACTGAAGGCACGGTTTACCGTAACAAGCCGATCCGGGTTCTGCGGGACAATGTGGTTATCTTTGAAGGCGAGCTGGAATCCCTGCGTCGCTTCAAGGACGACGTACCTGAAGTCCGTAACGGTATGGAATGCGGTATTGGCGTTAAGGGTTACGACGTGAAAGTCGGCGACCAGATCGAGGTTTTCGATCGCGTCCGGGTCGAGCGCAAGCTTGAGTCCACCGGCGCGTGATGCGCCCGATTTTGAAGGAAGCCTAATGCCAAGAGAGTTCAGTCGTATTGATCGCATCGGCGATCAGATGCAACGGGAACTGGCCCAGCTCATCCAGCGGGAAGTCAAAGACCCGCGGGTGGGTATGGTCACGGTCAACGCAGTCAAGGTCAGTCGTGATCTTGGCTACGCCGATATCTATGTTTCCCTGCTTTCCACCGAAGAACTGACGGAAGAGTCTCCGGAGGTCCGGGAATCGATTGCGGTGCTCAACAAAGCCTCGGGCTTTCTGCGGGGCCAGGTAGGTCGCGCAATGAAGCTGCGGGTTGTGCCACAGCTGCGTTTCCACTTCGATACGCTGCAGGGATACAGCCGCAAAATGGATAGCCTCATTCGGGAAGCGGTCGGCGACAAGCCGGCCGTTGACCGCACCGACGATGATCAGGATGACCCGGAGCGTAACGCTTGAGCCGCAGACGCAAAGGCCGTGACGTTAACGGTATCCTCGTTATCGACAAGCCGGCAGGTGTTACCTCCAACGGCATCCTGCAGCAGGTGAAGCGCCTGTTCGGGGCCGCCAAGGCGGGCCACACCGGTGCTCTTGATCCCCTGGCCACGGGCGTGCTGCCGCTGTGCTTCGGTGAGGCCACCAAGTTCTCCCAGATGATGCTCGACAGCGACAAGGCCTACATTGCCACCGCCCGGCTCGGAGTCCAAACCGAAACCGGTGACAGTGAGGGCGCCGTCGTTGCCGAGAAACCGGTACCGGCCGGTCTCACCGCGGAGGTGTTGGAGCCGTTACTTGACGGTTTCCGGGGTGATATCCAACAGGTTCCCTCCATGTACTCGGCGCTCAAGCACAAAGGGCGTCCGCTCTACGAATATGCTCGCGAAGGTATCGAGGTGGAACGTCCGGCAAGACCGGTGACCATTTACGAACTGACGCTCCTGGATATTCGCGAGAATGAACTGGATATCGCGGTCAGCTGCACCAAGGGTACGTACATTCGCTCACTGGTTGAGGATATCGGTGAAGCCCTGGGCTGCGGAGCCCATGTGACGGCGCTGCGCCGTACCATGGCGTCCGGGTTCACCCTGGCCGATGCCCATGCCGTGAGTGATCTGGAGGCGATGCGTGAACGGGGTGAAAGCCTTGATGGTCTCCTCGTGGCACCGGATGCCGCGCTGTCCATGTTCCCCGAGCACCGTCTGGCGGGGCAGGCGCTGGTATCGATCTTGAACGGACAACCGGTTAGAATACCGGGTCAGGCTTACGACGGGTTCGTGCGTCTCTATGCGAATGAGAGCGCTAACGAAAGCTTCGTCGGGCTTGCAGAAGCATTCCCGGAAGGCGAGCAGACCAATCTGGTCCCACGCCGACTGGTGAAAAGCAGCGGAAAGCGTTAGGCGCGTCGCTGTCTAGCCGGGCTGTAGAGATGCGCGGTTCGGCCGTATTCGAAAGCATCGCAAACAATGAGGTGAGTTATGGCACTTTCTGCCAACGAGAAAGCACAGATCGTTAAGGATTTTCAGCAAGGTGATGGCGATACCGGTTCCCCTGAAGTTCAGGTGGCACTGCTGAGCGCGAACATCAACAAGCTGCAGGATCACTTCAAGGCCAACAAGCAGGATCACCATTCCCGCCGCGGCCTGATCCGGATGGTAAACCAGCGTCGTAAGCTGCTGGATTACCTCAAGCGCAAGAACGCCGATCGTTACCTGGAGCTCATCCAGCGTCTGGGTCTGCGTCGCTAATCCGGGTCTTTACGACCTGAGGGCTGTGCCGGTACGTCCGGCGGCAGTCGTCAACCAGCAGTCCTCCTCGCGGGGACTGCTGGTTGTGTTTTTTCCCACTGCAGTTGGATTGTCTGTGTGTTCGAAGGATTCCCTGTCGTAATGGAAAGCCGAAATTGATAGCAGGTTGTTGAAAAGCCCGGGCCTGGCGGCCTCCGGAACTGCCGCCTCCCAGACCGGGGTTTTGCAACAGCCTGTTAGCTTTCAGACGGGTTGCTCTTCAGACCACAGTACATCATCTGCAGAACTATGGTTTCGAGCGCAGGGGCGCCCGGAACGAATCAATCTGGAACAGATAGACCAGGAGTTTTTTGTGGATCTGAAACCTTTCAAGAAATCATTTGAGCTTGGCGGCAAAACCGTCACTCTGGAGACCGGCCGTATTGCCCGTCAGGCAACCGGTTCCGTACTGGTAACCGTGGATGATATTTCCGTTCTCGGCACCGTTGTTGGCGCCAAAGAAGCCAAGCCCGGCCAGCCGTTCTTCCCGCTGACCGTGAACTACTTCGAGAAGACCTACGCCGTGGGCAAAATCCCCGGTGGCTTCTTCAAGCGCGAAGGTCGTCCTTCCGAGAAGGAAACCCTGACCTCCCGCCTGATCGACCGTCCGATTCGTCCGCTGTTCCCGAACGGCTTCATGAACGAAGTTCAGGTCATCACCACGGTTATGTCCTCCAGCAAGAACCAGGATCCGGATATCGCCGCGATGCTGGCGGCTTCTGCCGCGCTGTCCATCTCCGGTATCCCGTTCGATGGCCCCATTGGTGCGTCCCGTGTGGGTTACACCAACGAGCGCGGTTACTTCCTGAACCCTACCTTCGAAGAGCTGCAAACCTCCCTGCTGGACATGGTTGTTGCCGGCACCGAAGACGCGGTTCTGATGGTTGAGTCCGAAGCCAAGGGCCTGACCGAAGACCAGATGCTGGGCGGTGTTCTTTACGGCCACCAGGAAATGCAGACAGCGGTTGCCGCCATCAAGGAGTTCGCTGCTGAAGTTGGCAAGCCCCGCTGGGACTGGCAGCCGGCGACCGAGAACACAGAGCTGCTGAACGCCATCAAGGCCGACTTTGCCGGTGCTATCGAGGAAGCCTACGGCATCCGCGACAAGATGGCCCGTTACGAGCGCCTGGGTGAGGTGAAAGCCGCTGCCGTTGAAAAACTGGCCGGTGAAGAGGAAGGCCAGCCTTCCGAAGACGAAGTTAAAAAGTACTTCGGCAAGATCGAGAAGAGCGTGGTTCGCCAGCAGGTTATCGATGGCAAGCCCCGGATCGACGGTCGTGACAACAAAACCGTCCGTCCGATCGAAATCGAAGTGGGCGTTCTGCCCAGCGTTCACGGTTCTGCCCTGTTTACCCGTGGCGAGACCCAGGCCATCGTGACCACCACGCTGGGTACCTCCCGCGATGTGCAGATCATTGATGCCTTGGAAGGCGAGCGCAAGGACCCGTTCCTGTTCCACTACAACTTCCCTCCGTACTCCGTAGGTGAAGCTGGTCGTGTGGGCACCCCGGGCCGCCGCGAAGTCGGTCACGGTCGTCTGGCCAAGCGTGGTGTTCTGGCGGTTATGCCGACCCTGGAAGAATTCCCGTACGCCATCCGTGCGGTTTCCGAGATCACTGAATCCAACGGTTCCAGCTCCATGGCTTCTGTCTGTGGCTCCAGCCTGGCACTGATGGACGCGGGTGTACCCATCAAGGCACCGGTTGCCGGTATCGCCATGGGTCTGGTCAAGGAAGGCGACAAGTTCGCGGTTCTGACTGACATCCTGGGTGACGAAGATCACCTGGGCGACATGGACTTCAAGGTGGCCGGTACCCAGGAGGGCGTAACTGCCCTGCAGATGGATATCAAGATCAACGGCATCACCGACGAGATCATGGAGCTTGCGCTCGAGCAGGCACACGCTGCGCGTCTGCATATCCTGGGCGAGATGAACAAGGTGATCTCCGAGCCTCGTGCCGAGCTGTCTGCCCGTGCGCCGAGCATCACCACCATCAAGATCAATCCGGAGAAAATCCGCGACGTTATCGGTAAGGGCGGTTCTGTTATCCGCGCGATCTGTGACGAGACCGGCGCCTCCATCGATCTGGATGATGATGGAAACGTGAAGATCTACGCCGACAACCAGGAAGCTGCCCAGGCGGCGGTGAACCGGGTCAAGGAAATCACGGCCGAGATTGAAGTGGGTGCCATCTACAAGGGCCGCGTAGAGCGCATTGTAGACTTCGGTGCCTTCGTTAACATCCTGCCTGGTAAGGATGGTCTGGTGCATATCTCCCAGATCTCTGATCGCCGCATCGAGAACGTGACTGACGAGCTGAGCGAAGGTCAGGAAGTTCTGGTGAAGGTGCTGGATGTGGACAACCGTGGTCGCGTGAAGCTGTCCATGAAGGAAATCAAGGAAGGCGATCAGCCGACCGATTTCTCTGCCTGATCGTTTTCGGGCTTGATAAAAACCCGCCTTTCCTCTGGATTGGCGGGTTTTTTCTTGCGCTTGGCTTGGTTGCAAGCGGCTGTTGGGTTTCCCTTTTCAAAAGACGCTACGAGCACATCCATGTGCGCTTGTTTCGGGCCGTCCTTGGCCCTCAACACTTTTGAAAAGGGAAACCCAACAGCCGCCCACACTCTATCGCCCAGCATTCATGAAGCGAAGCACCTCTCTCCGGTACCCGGGAATAACAAACGTCGCCCCGTGAGGCGTATCCGTCTGCAAGAACTCTTTGGGCTCCTGTGCTGCCTCAAACAGCGCCTCTCCATGATGAAAGGGAATAATCCCGTCTCGAACGCTGTGGATTACCATCACCTGCACCGGACTGATCCTAGGAATATGATCCACACCTTCGTAGTCGTCGGGTATGGTCCAGCTTAGCGGGATCTGCAACGGCCAGGTAAGCCAGAACCCACCTAATTTCTCCCGGGCGATCTTGCGAAAGCCGGAGAAGGTACCATCCAGGATTACACCGTCCAGCCGGGGCTGTTCCTCCCTCTGAGTCCATTCACTGGCCAGGGCGATTCCGAGACCGCCGCCGAGGCTCTGGCCGAGGATGTATAGGGGGCGGTCGGTCACGTCAGGTTTTTTGGCCAGCCAGCGCAGGCCGGTTTCCACGTCGTGCAGCGCGCCTTCGATGTCCGGGTCACCGGTGGATTTGCCGTAGCCCCGGTAGTCGATGGTAAAGACGTTGTAGCCTCTCTCGGGCAGCCACGCTACGTTGAGGATGTGGCTGCTGACGTTCTGGGCGTTGCCATGCAGGAAATAGACTGTGCCCCTGGCGTTGTTCTCAGGGGCTTCTGCGGGCAGCCACCAGCCATGGAGGGTTTCGCCGTCGGCCGTGTCGAGGTAGATGTCTTCGTATTCGAGGTTCAGTCGGTCCGGGGTGATGTAAGTCACCCGATCCGGGTAAAAGAAAACGCTGCTGCAACCGGATAGCAGCAGAAGCGCAACCAGAAGCCCGCTTAACCGGGCCGTGGTGGCAGTCAGAAATACGCGTGGATTCCGGCGTGCCATAGGCTTTGATACCTGTCGTAGTGGTCTTCCCGGGTGAACTCGGCAAACAGACTGAACTCGCGGCCGATGTGCCAGTTGGCTTTGGCGTAAAGCTGATCCTGGCGGTGTTGGCTGCTAACGATCCAGGCCTTGGTTTTGGCACCGGCGAGCAGGCTGAACTGGTTGTTCTGATGGAGCAGGCCGATGTCGGCGCCGGGGGCAGCATCGTAGCCTCGGCGCAGGTCGTCGTCGATTTCAAGGTCGGCGGTGGCGATGGCAAAGGCCTGGGTCTGGTTGCCAAGGCGCCAGCTGCCGCCAGCTCCGCCCTCGAGATAGGGCGTCAGGACCCGATCGTTGCCAGTATCCGTGCGGCGGCCACCAAAACCTACCTGCCAGGACAGTGGCGAGAAAAAGGCGTTCCGCGGGCTCAGGGAGCGGATTTCCACGCCGGTAAGCTGTTCCAGTTGAAGTTCGTCGTTGTCGGTATACAGGCGCGCGTCGAGTCGGAGGAACTGCAGCTGGGCACCGGTACGGTAGCCGGCCGGCGGGTCCAGCACATCGTGGTAGGCCGGGCGCAGGGTCAACTGGGTGAATTCCCTGTGTGCCTGCTGGCCTGCTCCGAGGCTCAGTCGGAAGGTGTCGTGGCCCTGATCATCCCGAACTACCGGTTCGGGTGGTTCCTCGGGCGGTGCGACGTCGCTGATCTGGCTGCGCTCTCTCAACAGGTCATGGGAGAGTGGTGCGGCGATTTCACGGGGCCAGCCGTCGGCCTCGCTCTTGTATCGAACATAATCGTAGGTGGCGTCCAGAACATGTGCTCTTTGCTCGGCTGGCAGTGACTTCACTTCGCTACCATCAGCGGCTACATATCCGTTGGCGACGGCTGCCGCAAGGGTCTGTTGATCGTCGGGCAGGCTAGAGAGACTGTAGGCCACCGACGTGGCAGCCGAGGGGCGGTAGTAGACTTCGCTGACCAGATCCTTGTCGACCACCCAGCGAACCGTGTCCGACGGAATGGCGTGAGTGCTTACTTCCCCCAAAAGGTCCGTGCCCGGGCGGGCAATGTCTATCAGCGCCAACAGGCGATAGGCGCAGTTTTCATCGAAGAAGTAATAATCAAAATTCCGATCCCGTATTTCCCAGGCGTGGGCAATCATCAGGTCCACTTCATCCTGGGTAAGGTTCAGTTTGTACTCCCACAGGTCACGATGTTCGATGTCGGAGTAAAGCCGAATTTTCTCGTAGTACGGCTGGACCGTAGTGATGCCGGGATAGCCGCCGAAAATGCCCTTGTACGCGAACAGCAGTTCACTGTCGTGGGCGGCGGCATCAGCGGCATAGGAGATTGTGTTGGCCAGCAGCAGGTTGGTTTCGTCGTCATCCTGGGGTGGGTCCAGGCGCAGAAACGTGTGGCCGAACATGGAAGACGGGCTGTTGAGGTAAGAGGCGGCAAACACCAGGGTCACCGTCTCGGTGTTCAATGTTTCCGACCATTCCTGGAAGCCGGGACACTCGATTTCCGGTAGCGACAGATCGAGTTGCTGACTGAGCCAGGTCGCCCGTGCCGGGAAGCGGCAGAGGGCGTGGTCGTCGCCTTCCCCGTCTATCTGGATAGCATCCAGGGTGGCTTTGAGCTCTGCCCGGGGGGAGTGCTTGCCATTTTCGCTCAGGAAAAAGGCCGGATCATCGGCCTGGCTGGTATATCCGCTACCAAACCTGTCGGGTTGATAATGAATGAGTGTGAGCCAGGCAGGGTCGAGATGGAGCTCGGTTGCGTGTTCAGGCGAATTGGCCTGGGTCGGCAGGCTGACTGCAAGCCAGATCAGGGCTGGCCCAATGCGAAGCATGTTGCCCATGGGTTGGTGCTGCATCCGGGGTTGAACAGGGTAGAGAATGGAACGATGCGCCGTCCCTGGCGCATGAGAGTCCCTTCAAGGAGCCTGGATCAGGCTGCTACGTATTTGCTGAGTGACTCGTTTTGCTCCAGGAGCGCGACGATGGCGTCCACGGCTTCGCCGGAGGTGGTGTCAGAGTCCGGGAAAATGGTGGCAAAGTTGTCCTGCAGCACCTTGCGGAACGCATCGCGATCCGCTTCGTCAACACCCAGAAGTACTGCCAGGGTGTCCAGGTTCTCGCCGGAACCGCGGGACATGTCCCGGGCCACCTTGTCGATGTTGCTGTCCATGTACATGGCCATGGACTGAACAGACTGGTTGGTCTGGCAGCCAAGGGTACCTGTGGTCATACCAAACGTCTGGTTACCAAAGGTACCGTTGGTGGTTGCAGCGAGTACGTGGGGGGCAATGCCGGATTGTCCTTTCCAGATCATGGCACCGACGCCACAGCCCGGTTGGGCAAAGGCCATGGAAGAGGCACCAAGAAGAATTGCACCTGCGATCAGTTTTTTCATTATCCACTCCTTCCTGTGGTTTAAAGCTGTCGTCGCAATACACAATGCTGCTCCTGACGTGGAGCAGCATTGCGAAAACGGCCCTGACTGGTCTTGTGGAGACAGGTTGACCGTTGATCTGAGTATAGTTGAAATCCAGCCAACGCAAGTTTAAAGATTGGTGAGTATTTGATTTAGCCCAAAAAAAAACCGGAGCAGCGTGCATGCTCCGGTTTTATGCTTCGAGGCAAGGATCCAGGATCAGCCGCCCAGATAGGCGTTCTGGACATCCGGGTTGTTGAGCAGATTCTTGCCCGTGTCGTGCAGGCGAATCTTTCCGGTTTCCAGCACGTAACCCCGGTCTGCCAGGTTGAGGGCCTGGTGGGCGTTCTGCTCGACGAGGAAAACCGTAATGCCTTCCTCGCGAAGCTGGCCGATGATCTCGAAGATCTGCTTGATAATCAGCGGTGCCAGGCCCAGTGATGGTTCATCAAGGATGATCATCTCTGGCCTGCTCATCAGGGCCCGCCCGATAGCCAGCATTTGCTGCTCGCCGCCGGACATGGTGCCGGCACGCTGATGTTCACGTTCCTTGAGGCGCGGGAAGAGCTCGTAGACGTGCTCCTGGCTCTTGCGGATTTCGGCCTTGGTGTTGAAGAAACCACCCATGTGGAGGTTTTCCTCCACGGTCAGGCCCGAGAACACCCGACGCCCCTCCGGAACAATGGCGATGCCGGAGCGCATGATCTGCGCCGTGGATTCGTTGGTGATTTCCCGGCCCTCCAGGAAAATGCGTCCTGAACTGGCCCGGGGGTTACCGCAGACGGTCATCAGCAGCGTGGTCTTGCCGGCGCCGTTGGCGCCGATCAGCGAGACGATCTCACCCTTTTTGACTTCGACAGACACCCCGTGCAAGGCCTCGATCTTGCCGTAGTGGGTATGGACATCTTCTAGTACTAACATGTGTTTACCTCAGGCCTCGCCCAGATAGGCTTTGATCACGTCGTCGTTCTGGCGGATTTCTTCCGGTGTGCCACTGGCCAGGGGGCGGCCCTGGTTGATGACGTTGATGCGGTCGGAAATATCCATTACCAGGCTCATGTCGTGCTCAATCAGCACTACGGAAACGTTGTAGTCCTCTTTCAGGCTGATGATCAGCTGGTTGAGTTCCTTGGTTTCCGCCGGGTTGAGGCCGGCTGCCGGCTCGTCGAGCATTAACAGCTTGGGCTCGGTGACCATGCAGCGGGCAATCTCCAGACGCCGTTGCTGACCGTAGGCGAGGTTGCCGGCTTCCCGGTTGGCCAGATCCAGCAGGCCAACCCGATCCAGCCAGTAGGCGGCCCGATCCAGGGATTTCTGCTCTTTGGTCCGGTAACTGGGGGTTTTGATCAGGCCCGAAATCAGGTTGGTGTTCAGGTGGCGGTGTTGAGCCACCAGCAGGTTTTCCACCACCGTCATCTGGCTGAACAGCCGCACATGCTGGAAAGTGCGCACCATACCCAGTCGGGAGATCTTGTAGTCGGGTTTACCCTGTACTTCCTTGCCCTCGAACAGGATCTTGCCGCCCGTGGGCTTGTAAAAACCGCTCATGCAGTTGAATACAGTGGTTTTTCCAGCCCCGTTGGGGCCGATGATGGACACAATCTCGTGTTCCTGAACGTCCAGAGACACTTCGTCTACCGCCAGCAGGCCGCCAAAGCGCATGGACAGATTCTGTACTTCAAGCATCGTCTGTCACTCCTGCCTTTTGAGTTCAATATGAATGCGGCGCATGGGCATCAGGCCCTGCGGACGCCAGACCATCATCAGCACCATAGCGGCACCGAAGATCAGCATGCGGTATTCGGAGAACTCACGGGCCAGTTCCGGCAGGATGGTGACAGCGATTGCCGCCAGTACCACACCGATCTGGGAACCCATGCCGCCGAGAACCACGATCGCCAGGATGATGGCAGACTCCAGGAAAACAAACGATTCCGGGCTGATGAAGCCCTGCTTGGAGGCGAACACAGTGCCGGCAAAACCGGCAAAGAAGGCGCCAATGGTAAAGGCGGACAGCTTCACTGCGGTGCGGCTGAGACCCAGGGAGCGGGCAGCGATCTCGTCTTCCCGCAGTGCTTCCCAGGCCCGGCCCACGGGCATCCGCATGAATCGACGGATTACGAGCGCGGTGAATACCGCCAGAACCAGGGCAATGAGGTACAGGAAGATAACCTTGTGCTCACCGCTGTAGGCGATGCCGAAGGTTTCGTGGAACGAGGTGTTGCCCTCTTCCTTCACCCGGCGCCCGAATTCCATGCCGAACAGGGTTGGATCGGGGATGCCACCAATGCCGTTGGGGCCGCCAGTCAGCGTCGTCCAGTTGTTCAGGAGTATCCGGATGATCTCGCCAAACCCGAGGGTTACGATGGCCAGATAATCCCCCCGCAACCGGAGTACCGGAAAGCCCAGCACCAGACCGAACAGGGCGGCAAGCAGAGCACCGATAGGCAGTGCCAGCCAGAACGAAATGCCGGTGTACTGGGAGAGCAGGGCAAAGGTGTAGGCGCCCACGGCGTAGAATGCCACGTAGCCAAGATCCAGAAGTCCGGCCAGACCGACCACGACGTTCAGGCCAAGGGCCAGCATCACATAGATCAGCACCAGTGTGGCCAGATCCACGGAACCGCGGGACACGAAGAAGGGCCAGAATAGTGCAAGAACCACGATGCCGGTCAGTACCCAGGACTCAATCTTTGCCCGACGGTTTTCCGCCATCGGCTCTTTGTTGGATTGGGGCAGAGGATGGGGAATGCTCTTCAGGCCTCCCATGATCTGTTCCCGGAACATCTGGAACAGGAATACGATCACTGCCGCGAGCAATACCATCACGATGGTGGTGGCATCGGCGCCGGTCAGGGTCACGTTGATGCCCTGGGCCTCAAGATTGAACCCAATGATCGGGTAGGAAATGATCAGTGTAATGAACGCGCAGAAAAGTGCGTGTCTGAAATTGTTAGCAGCCATCAGATCTTCTCAACCTCCGGTTTGCCGAGCAGGCCGGTGGGTTTGAACAGCAGAATCAGAATCAGCAGGCTGAATGAGATCACATCCTTGTACTCACCGCTGAGGTAGCCGGAGGTCATGCTCTCTGCCACGCCCAATATCAGTCCTCCCAGCATCGCGCCGGGTATGCTGCCAATGCCGCCAAGTACCGCTGCGGTAAAGGCTTTCAAGCCGGCAATGAAGCCGAACAGAGGATCAACCGAACCGTAGTACATGCCCAGAAGCAGGCCGGCAACGGCTGCCAGTGCCGCACCGATCACAAAGGTTGCCGAGATGATCCGGTTGGTGTCGATGCCCAGCAGGTTGGCCATACCCAGGTCCTGTGACACGGCCCGGCAGGCGCGGCCAGTCCGTGAACGGGAAATAAACAGGGACAGGGCTGTCATACAGATCAGTGTGGTGATGAAGATGGTGATCTGCATATAGGACAGGGACATCTGGAAACCGTCACCGGAACCGAAGTTGAAACCACCGTCAATCAGGGCCGGGAAACCAATGTTGCGGGATCCCTGTGCCAGGTGAACGTAGTTCTGCAGGAAGATGGACATGCCGATGGCGGAGATCAGCGGGATCAGGCGGTGACGCCCCCGCACTGGCCGGTAAGCCACCCGTTCCACTGCCCAGCCCATGGAGCTGGAAACGATCATGGCACACAGCAGGGCGACGATCAGTATCAGCGGCAGCCAGGCAAGGCCGAGGGCGGTGAGGCCGGTAATGGCAATCAGCGCCGTGTAGGCACCGATCATGTAGATTTCACCATGGGCAAAGTTGATCATGCCAATGATGCCGTAAACCATCGTGTAGCCGATGGCGATCAGGGCATAGGTGCTCCCGATCGTCAGCCCGTTAATGAGCTGCTGAGAAAAATACAGGAGGTCTTGCATTGTTATGGGACTCCGAAAGCCTGCCCCCTCCACGACCACACCCCGTGCCCGGGATATCCGGGCAGGAGGTGGGGAGGATCAACAGGAGCCTAGAAAAACACCTTCTCCCGGATCGCGGTGAGAAGGTGCTCTCATGATTACCGTTTGTTAACGATTTTGGCTCAGTTTACCGGAGTTTTGCTTCCATCTGAATGCCATTCGTACACAACAAACTCGAACGACTTCATGTCGCCGGACTTGTCGTACTCAACGGTGCCGATCGGAGTCTGGAAGGTGCCTTCGCGCAGGGCGGCAGCAACGTCGAACGGATCGGTGGAGCCGGCGGCTTCAATGCCTTCGGCAACCAGCTGGACAGCGGTGTAGGAGGTCAGAACGAACGGACCGGAGGGATCCTCACCTTTCTCTTCGAACGCTTCAACCAGCGCCTGGTTTTCGGCTTTCTGGTCGAATGCCGGTGGCAGGGTTACCAGCAGGCCTTCAGCGGCTTCGCCGGCGATGGTGTTGATGTCCTTGTTACCCACGCCCTCGGGGCCCATGAAGCGGGCGTCCAGGCCAGCGGAGTCAGCCTGGCGCAGGATCAGACCCAGTTCCGGGTGGTAACCGCCGTAGTAGACGTAGTCCACATCAGCCTGTTTGAGTTTGGTTACCAGCGATGAGAAGTCCTTGTCGCCGGCCGTGATGCCTTCAAACATGGCAATTTCAACGCCGGCGTCTTTCAGGGTGTCACGAACCGCAGTCGCAATGCCTTCACCGTACTGCTGCTTGTCGTGAACAATAGCGACGCGCTCGGGATTCTGGGAAGCAATGTAGTTGGCTGCAACCGGGCCCTGCATGCTGTCGAGGCCGATGGTACGGAACACCAGTTCATAGCCACGCTCGGTGATTTCCGGGCTGGTAGAAGCCGGGGTCACCATCAGGATGCCTTCGTCTTCGTAGATGTCAGAAGCGGGCTGGGTGGAGCTGGAACACAGGTGACCGATAACGAAGCGTACGCCATCGTTGACCAGGCTGTTGGCAACGGTTACCGCCTGCTTCGGGTCACACACGTCGTCGTACTCGACGGCAACAAGTTCTTCACCCATGACACCGCCATTGGCGTTGATCTGTTCGATCGCCATGCGGGCACCGGAGAATTGCATGTCACCATACTGGGCAACGGGGCCAGTCATGGGTCCGGCGATACCGATCTGGATTTCAGCAGCGGCATGGCCGGCGCCCATCAGGGCTACGGAAGTGCTAACAGCAGTTACGAGTTTTTTTACTGAAGTTCTCATTGAGTCTGTCCTGTTTTATTTCAGGGTTATTCTTGTGTTCTCAGAGAGTTAAACAAGCACCACACCCCGCTGCTTGTCAACTGGATGAGTCTGGGGTTTGGTCCGGAACACGGGCCTGTCTGCAGAGGCAAATCCCGTGCCGCTCTGAGCGGTGTCACGCATCCGTGCTGTTTTCTTCATCCTGGTAGACCAGCTCGCGGAAGCTCTCATGTTCGCGCAGCTGATCAAAACTAACGTCTACGGAAGCATCGTCGCGGTATGCCTCGGAAATTTCAATAGCTTTCTTCAAGGTGCTTACTGCGTCCTCCCAGCGGCCGATTTCCGCATAGGCGCATGCCAGCTGATAGTGCGCGTGGCCATTATCCGGTGCAAGCTTCAGCGCGCGTTGGCAGAGACTGATGGCCCACAACGGTTCCTGCATTTCCAGGACAGCGTCGGCCTTGTAACTCAGAGCTTCCACATCATCCGGGCGAAGATCCAGAATCTGGTCGTAGGCGGAAATCTTGTTCTGCTGTGAGGTTTCCTGGCTGGCTTTCAGCCACAGGGAATGCACTTCGTTGGTGCGCTCGATCTCGGCCTGGTTCTGGTGAATGATGTCGGATTTCTGCTTGAGCTGGTCCTCGATGAACTCGAGCCGTTGCTCATACTCGATCACCAGCTCGTTGACCCGTTTTTCGGCCAGACTGGTCAGCTGATTGCGCATGTCCCGGATGGAGTTCCAGCCGATCACCACGAGAATGGAGGTGGCGCCGGCGATCAAGTAAAAGAAGTAGGTAACGGTATCGGTGGCATAGGACATGGTTTTGTCGGCAACGGACAGTTCCTTGTCTACCACCTTTTCGATCAGTTCTGCGCGGGTGTTCTGCATTTCTTTGCGCAACGCTTTGCTCTCTTCTAACAGGTAAAGCTCGATGAAAGGGGTATACATCGGCTTTTCCAGCGTCTTGATGCTCTCTCTCAGGTCTTCTGAGGTGAGTTCTCCCTCTGGCCCCAGTTTATCCTGGGCGAAGAGGGTACCGGCGAACGTCGTCATCAAAAGAAAAGGCAGGAAATACTTGATCATCGGGCGCATTCCGTCCGTCTGTCGTAAGTGGAACAAGTGGGAAACCTTAGCATAGTGGAAGGCCGAAGAAATGCCGGGAATCTCCCTGACTTGCAATCATGGGTGCAAAGACCTCTAATAGTTAGGGGTATAAAGAAATTCCCATGACCGAATCGGAGTATTGCTGTGAACAGTTATGAAGATGTACTGGTAGCTCTCAGGCGGGTTATCCGGGCGACGGACCTTCATTCGAAGCGTCTCAGCAAGCATGCCGGGCTCACGGGGCCCCAGCTGCTGATCATGAGAACGATTCGGGATCTGGGCGAGGTGACTATCGGCACCATTGCGGAAAAGGTCAGTCTCAGCCAGGCGACGGTAACCACCATCCTGGATCGCCTCGAGCATCGGAAACTGGTTTATCGGGTACGCAGCACCCAGGACAAACGTAAGGTTCACGCGCACCTGACCGAGGAAGGTGCAGATCTTCTGGCCCGGGCGCCCAATCCGTTGCAAGAGGATTTCATTCAGAAATTCCAGAGCCTGGCGGAGTGGGAGCAAACCATGATTCTGGCCTCGCTTCAGCGGGTGGCCAACATGATGGATGCCGATGATATTGATGCATCACCGGTGCTAACCGTTGGGTCGGTTCTGAAGGATGACGGGTGGAAGGAGAAAGCCTGACCTCAATGAGCCAGGCTTTCTCCTGCCATTAGTGCACCGAAGACCCTTTCCTCGGCTTATTGGCGAAGCACACCTGGAAAACATCGCTGTAATGCTTGGCAAAGTTCACCGCCAGGCCTTCCTTCAGGTACTGCGGCAGCTCCTCATAATCCCCCCGATTGGCTTCCGGCAGGATCAGGTTACTGATTTTCTGCCGACGCGCCGCAATGACCTTCTCTCGAATGCCGCCTACCGGCAGCACCTGTCCGGTCAGGGTGAGCTCTCCGGTCATGGCGATGTTTTGTTGTGGCGCCTCTCCGCGTGCGATCGACAGCAGGGCGGTGGCCATCGTGACACCGGCGCTGGGGCCATCCTTCGGCGTGGCGCCTTCGGGCACGTGCAAGTGCACGAAGGACTTGTCGAAGAACGTCGGGTCGCCTTTGAAGCGCTTGAGGTTTGAGGACACATAGCTGTAGGCGATTTCTGCGGACTCTTTCATGACATCACCCAGCTGGCCCGTCAGTTTAAAGCCGCGTTGTGCGCTGTGAATCCTGGAGGCCTCGATGCTCAGGGTGGCTCCGCCCATGGCGGTCCAGGCCAGGCCAGTGACAACGCCGGTGCCTTTCAGGGATTTCTCTTTCTTGAACGAAGGCCGCCCCAGATAACTCTGCAGATCCGACACGCCCACCTTGACCGGCTGGTCCGGGTTTTCCAGCAGCTTCACGATCCCCTTGCGGAGTATCTTGTGCAGGAGTTTTTCCAGGCTCCGCACGCCGGCCTCTCGCGCATAGCCCTCAATAACCTGCTTGATCGCTGCGTCCGTGATGTTGAGCTGCTTTTTCAGCAGCCCAGCCCGCTTCAGCAGTCTGGGAAGCAGGAAGTGCTTGGCGATGGCCAGTTTCTCTTCCGCGATATAGCCGGACAGACGAATGACATCCATGCGGTCCAGCAGCGGCCGCGGAATCGTGTCCAGCTGGTTCGCGGTGCAGATGAACAGAACCTTTGAGAGGTCCATGCGGACATCCAGATAGTGGTCCAGGAAGTCGCGGTTCTGTTCAGGGTCCAGTGTCTCCAGCAGGGCAGAGGCCGGGTCGCCCTGGAAGGACGCACCGATCTTGTCGATTTCATCCAACATGATGACCGGGTTCGCCACTTTTGAATCTTTCAGTGCCTGGACAAACTTGCCTGGCATGGCGCCGATATAAGTGCGGCGATGGCCTTTGATTTCAGCTTCGTCCCGCATGCCGCCAACGCTGAAGCGATAGAACTTCCGCCCCAGTGCATCCGCCACGGAATGGCCGATCGATGTCTTGCCAACGCCCGGTGGGCCTACCAGCAAGAGGATCGAACCGCTGACCTCGCCCTTGATCGTTCCTTCCGCCAGAAATTCGATGATTCGGTCTTTCACATCGTCGAGGCCGTCGTGATCGCGGTCGAGTATTCGCCTTGCTTCGGCCAGATCGAAGTGATCTTCCGAGTGAACGCCCCAGGGAACCTGGGTCAGCCAGTCCAGATAGTTACGGGTAACGCCATATTCCGGGGAGCCCTGTTCCAGCACCTGCAGTTTTTCGAGTTCATCCCGGAAACGCTCCTGCACAGCCTCGGGCGGTTGCAGCTCTGCCATGCGCTGCTCGAAACGCTCCACGTCTGCGGTCTTGTCGTCCTTGGCCATGCCCAGCTCACGCTGGATGACCTTGAGTTGTTCCTTCAGGAAGAACTCGCGCTGGTGCTTCTGCACCTTGGCGTTAACCTCCTCGCTGATTTCCGACTGCAGCCGAGCGACTTCATGTTCCTTGCGCATCAGGAGCAGGACCTTTTCCATGCGGCGGAGCAGGGGAACGGTGTCCAGCACATCCTGCAATTCGTTACCCGGAGCGCTGGTCATCGAGGCGCCAAAGTCGGCAAGCGGAGAACTGTCATCCGGCCCGAACCGGGACAGGTACTGTTTTACCTCCTCGCCGTACAGCGGATTGGTGCGCAGCAGCTCCTTGATCGCGCTGATAATGGCCAGGGTGTAGGCCTTGAGTTCGTCTGCCTCTTCTTCCGGTTCTGCCGGATATTCCACTTCAACCAGGTAAGGCGGTTTGCGGCGCAACCACTGGACAATCCGAAAGCGTTGAAGCCCCTGGGCGATGAATTGAACCTTGCCGCTTTCATTCTGGGCATGATGTACGCGCACGGCGCAGCCGACGGTCTCCAGCTGTTCGCTGGCAGGAACGCCTGCCTCCGCATCCTCTTCTTCCACAAAACAGATACCCATGACCTTGTGGTCGGTTTCGCCGACCCGCTTCAGGGTTTCCTGCCACGGATTCTGGTTGACCACCACAGGCTGCACCTGGGCCGGGAAAAACGGACGGTTCGAAACCGGCAGCACGTACATGCGCCGGGGCATCATCTGCTGGGGCAGGGCAAGGCTCTTGCTGTGCTCGTCCTTGCCGATATATTCGGTCACGTCCTCTTCGAATTCCTCTAGTGAATCGTTTTGCGTCTCATCATTCATGCCGCGAGTATCCATCCGGAAAGGTTGTGAATCTGCCCGGGACGGGCTGCTGCGTCGTTGCCCCGGGGCGTTGCTTATTAGCTATGTAACGGCAGATACGGTGATTTCAAGGAGTTGGGTTGGCGCTGTTGGCGCTTGAATTTCCGGGAGTTGGCCCCATGTCTCTGGCAGTTTCCGATGATTCATACGACTTTTCAGGTGCCTTGCATGAGCAACTCTCCGTATATTTTTGACGCTACCATGGAAAACTTTCAGCAGAAGGTGATGGAAGCCTCTGCCAGCACACCCGTTCTGGTCGATGTCTGGGCTGAGTGGTGCGCTCCGTGCAAGCAGTTGATGCCCTTGCTGGAAAAGCTCGCTGAGGATTACCAGGGCGCGTTCATGCTCGCCAAGGTGAACGCGGACGAGCAAGAGCAGCTTACCTCCAGCCTTGGTGTGCGCAGTCTGCCAACGGTCATTCTGGTCAAGAATGGCCAGGCGGTGGATGGATTTAACGGTGCGCTGCCGGAAAACGAAATCCGCAAGGTTCTGGACAAGCATGTTGAAGCGCCAAAGGAGGATCCGTATGACAAGGCCCATCGGATCTGGGAAGAGGGCGATGTTGAGGGAGCGCTGGCCATCCTGTCGCAGATGAACCAGGAGGATCCCGAGAACCTGAAGGTACTGATTGATCTTGCCCAGCTGAAAGCGGAGATGGGTGATCTTGAGACGGCTGAACAGGTACTGGAAAGCCTTCCGCCGGAGGAGAAGATGCAGCACCAGGCAAAGCAGTTGGCGGCCCGCCTGAAGTTTCTCCGGCAGTCTGCCGAGCTGCCACCGATCAAGGATCTCGAAATGGCGCTGGAGCAGGATCCCAAAGACCCGAACGCTCTGCATCAGTTGGCGCTCCACCACGTATTACAGGAGAACAACGCCGAGGCCATGGATCTTCTGATCCGTTTGATGCAGGTGGACAGTAAATACAAGGACGAAGTGGCCAAGACAACGCTGATCGAGCTGTTCGACAAGCTGGGTAACAATAACCCGGATGTGCGGACCTATCGGCGAAAGCTCTATACCCTGATGCACTGATTAGGTTGCTCGGGGAGATCAGAACCCGAGGTTGAATCCGGGGCCGGGTGAATGTCTTCATCCGGCCCTCGTTCAAGCAAACACAATGCTCAAGCTCCCACCCCAGCCAGACAATTGCGAACTCTGCGAACGCCCGGTTGCCAGGCTCACCCGGCACCACCTTATCCCCAAGCACCTGCATCGGAAGAAGCGCTTCCAGAAACTGTTCACCAAAGAAGATCTGATCACCCGAACCCTGTGGGTGTGCAGGCCGTGTCATAACGCCATTCATAAAGCTCGCTCGGAATACGAACTGGGTCTGTACTTCAACACCCGGGAAAAGCTGCTGCAGCTGGAGGAGTTGCGGACGTTTGTTGAGTGGCTCAGGGACAAGCCAGAGGGGTTTGTGCCCAAGTTTGTGAGGCAAAAATAACGAACCTGATCCAATGACTAATAGATGCAGTATTCATAGGCTCATTTATTGGGAGAGGTCATTATGCGTAGTCGAAAAGATGATCGTCGAATTCAGCGATTTCTGGCTTTGAGCGCCCTTATTCTTCTCACTCCATGGATCCTCATTGCCGGCTTGCTGGCGATGGAGAACGTCCAGGATGGGGTTCTGGGTAATGGTGGTCTGCAGGTAGCGTTGATTGGCATTATCGGGGCTGTGTTCGGAGCCCTGGTCTTTTGGGTTATTCCCAACTGGAAAGCGCGTCGTTCCAATCGCTGAAAAGCAAAGCGGCCCCGTCACTGGGGCCGCTTTTTATCACGCCAGGGCCGGCCTTTAGCCGTTGCCCCTCTTCATGGCTTCATACTCATCTTCAAAGAAGAACTTCTCTTCGCCAAAGGCCGGTTCCAGCTCGTGTAGCCAGGTGGCCGTCTCGCTGTACTTGGCGAAGAACGGGCGCTGAACCCAGTCCGGATTACGACCCTGCAGGAAGCGCAGGACGAACACCTTCTCGCCGTTGATTTCAGTTATACCCTGAATCTCCACCTTGCCGGGGCCGGCGCTCATGGAGGGGCCGCGGGCGGTCCGGGCCAGGCCGCTGACCTTTTTCATGGCTTCCCGATAGATGTGGAAGGCTTCGGCGAGAGGTACTTCAAAGTAGTTTTTGGCACCGGTGTCCCGCTCTACAAACATGTAGTAGGGGATGATGCCCAGCTGCACTTCCTTCTTCCACAGTTTTGCCCAGGCGTCGGCATCGTCGTTGACGTGCTTGATCAGCGGGCCCTGGGCTCGGATCTCGGCGCCGGTGGCGCGGATACGTCGGATGGCCTCTTCGGCGATCTCGGTGGTGATTTCCTGCCAGTGGTTGTAGTGGGCCATGATGGCCACGTGCTTGCCGGCGTCCACGAGACGAGCGAACAGATCGATCAGCTCATCCGCATCCTTGTCGGTCACAAAGCGGTAGGGCCAGAAGGTGAGGGCCTTGGTGCCGATGCGGATGGTCTGGATGTGGTCGAACTCGGGCTGCAGCAGTGGCTCGAGATACTGCACCAGGTTCTTGGTTTTCATGACCATTGGATCACCACCGGTCACCAACAGGTCGGTTACCTCGGTGTGCTCCTGCAGGTAGCCGTGGAGCTTCTCGGCTTCGGTGCTGGCCATTTTCAGGTCCTTGTCACCGACAAACTGTGCCCAGCGGAAACAGAAGGTGCAGTAAGAGTGGCAGGTCTGACCCTGGGCCGGGAAAAACAGCACTGTTTCGCGGTACTTGTGCTGAACGCCGTCCAGCACCTCACCGTCGAGCTCCGGCATGTTCATTTCCATCTGGCCTGCCGGGTGCGGGTTCAGTTCATCCCGGATTTCCTTGGCAACCGCCTGGATCTCTTTTTTGTCGGCACCTTCCCGGTGCATTGTTGCCATGCGCTCGTAATGCTCTTCTTTCAACATGCCTTTCTGGGGGAAGACAAGCTGATAGATCGGGTCGTTGGGAACCTTGTCCCAGTTGATCAGTTCATTGATCACATATTCGTTGACCCGGAACGGTAGCACGCTGGCTACCACCTTCATTTCAAACAGCGTCTCCTCAGGGAGATTCTGAATAACTTCAATCTTGTCGAGCTGGCGGTCTGTGTAGACCTTGAAACGCCGTTCCTCGAACTCGGTAGTGGGAATCCGGTTCGGAAAGGTGACGATGGAGTTCATAGATCGCCCTCTGTTGGTGCCAATGACGGAAAAAGTGGTCCGACCACTTTTCGGTGGTTAAAAATCAGGCAGGCGAGTATACATAAACGGGGGATTATTTTCAGGTCTAATTAAAAAGTTCCGGTAAATTAGATGGGTAGAAGAGTTGAAGGCTCAGAATATTCAACAAAAATCGCTAACGGCGGCGAATGTGTAGCGAATTGCGGCGAGGATATCGTTTAGCGTGGTAATCAATTTTCCGGTTGATAAGAATGCTACGACATTGGTCGCAGTCTGGTTGTCTGATGGTCCAAAAACGGTCATTCTTCCGTAAGTAACCGCAAAGAGCGCCCCTGAAATGGATTTGGATAGGGTGTAAATTGAATTTAGCGTTAAAAATGTAGTAAAAAGACGACAAAATGGGTTGGCTGATCCGCGCGCTTCATCGGCATACCGATCATTCGTGGGGCCAAAAGCCCGTAAATCGGGTGCGATCGGGCAGGAAAAGTGTGAAAGCTGTTCTATGCTTTGTACAGGTTCTGTGTACTGGGAGCCGGTACACCTGTCAGGCTGACATACCCACAACAAAACACTGCATTTCATCGCAGCTTATCGACACCGCAACGCGCCCGGCTGCTGATCGTGGCGGCGCTGCACTTTTTGATGCCAAGGGGAGGGTTTGATGTACCAGGACGATGATCCCATTGAAACCAGTGAATGGCTGGACGCGCTGGAATCTCTGATCGAGAACGAAGGCGTAGACCGGGCCAAATACATTCTTGAGAGGCTCTCTGAACGGGCGAGCCGTGACGGAACCGAACTGCCATATTCCATTACCACGCCATTCCGGAACAGTATTCCTGTGTCCCAGCAGGCGCCGATGCCCGGCGACCTCTTCATGGAGCGCCGTATTCGCTCCCTGATCCGCTGGAATGCCATGGCCATGGTTATGCGCGCCAACCAGCGTCCCGGAGATCTTGGCGGCCATGTCTCCTCGTTCTCGTCGGCTGCGACCCTCTACGATGTTGGCTTTAACTACTTCTTCCATGGTGGCGACGAAAAGCGCGAATCCGATCTGGTTTATTTCCAGGGGCACTCATCTCCGGGCATCTATGCACGTTCCTATCTTGAAGGCCGGTTCGATGAAAAAGATCTCGACAAGTACCGCGAAGAGGTAGATGGCACCGGCCTTTCGTCTTACCCGCACCCCTGGTTGATGCCGGATTACTGGCAGTTCCCCACGGTTTCCATGGGTCTGGGCCCGATTCAGGCCATTTATCAGGCCCACGTAATGAAGTACCTGGACAGCCGGGAGCTCATCGAGATGGGCGATCGCAAGGTCTGGTGCTTTGTCGGTGACGGCGAGTGTGACGAGCCGGAAACCCTGGGGTCTATCTCCATGGCCGGCCGGGAAAACCTCAGCAACCTGATCTTTGTGGTTAACTGCAACCTTCAGCGTCTGGACGGCCCAGTCCGTGGTAATGGCAAGATTATCCAGGAACTTGAGGGTGTCTTCCGCGGTGCCGGCTGGAACGTGTTGAAGGTCGTTTGGGGTCGCCACTGGGATCCCCTGTTCGAGAGGGACAAAGAAGGGAAGATGCAGCGCGTCATGGACGAGGTCTGTGACGGCGACCTTCAGAACTTCAAGAGTAATGGCCCGGCCTATACCCGTAAGAATTTCTTCGGCAAGTACCCCGAAACAGCCAAGCTCGTTGAGGACCTGTCGGATGAGGAGATCAACAAGCTCAACCGGGGTGGCCATGATCCTTACAAGATCTATGCAGCCTTCCATCATGCCATCAATAAGAACGGTGGGCGTCCGACCGTCATACTGGCTCATACCATCAAAGGCTATGGCTTTGGTGAGGCCGGCGAGGCGCAGAATACCGCCCACTCTCTGAAGAAGCTCGATATCGAGCAGCTCAAATCGTTCCGCGACCGCTTTGCAGTGCCGCTGAAGGATGAGGAGCTCAAGGACGTTCCCTACTACCGGCCAGCGCCGGATAGCCCGGAAATCGTCTACATGAAGAAGCGCCGGCAGGAATTGGGTGGTTTCTATCCCAAGCGCCGCAAGGATTGCCAGCCGCTGCAGATCCCTGATCTGGATATCTTCAAAGCGGTACTGGAAGGCTCCGGCGACCGGAAGATCTCCACCACGATGGCCTTCGTCCGTATCCTGACAGCCCTGACCAAGGACAAGCGTATCGGCAAGCGCGTGGTACCCATTGTGCCCGACGAAGCCCGTACCTTTGGTATGGAAGGTATGTTCCGTCAGCTCGGTATCTACACCGCCGAGGGGCAGAAGTACGTTCCGGAAGACCGTGATCAGATCATGTACTACCGGGAAGACAAGAAGGGCCAGATTCTCGAGGAAGGCATCAACGAAGACGGCTCGATGGCAGCGTGGATGGCGGCAGCGACCTCCTACAGCACCAACAACTTCCCGTTGATTCCGTTCTACATCTTCTATTCCATGTTCGGTTTCCAGCGAGTTGGCGATCTGGCGTGGGCATCCGGTGACATCCAGGCCCGTGGTTTCCTGATCGGCGGTACCGCCGGCCGGACCACCCTGAACGGCGAAGGCCTGCAGCACCAGGACGGCCACAGCCACGTGCTGGCCAACACCATTCCGAACTGTAAAGCCTACGATCCGGCTTATGGTTATGAAATGGCGGTCGTGCTCCGCAAGGGTATGAAGGAGATGTTCGAGGATAACCAGAACGTCTTCTACTACCTGACCATCGAAAACGAGAACTACGAACAGCCTGCCATGCCCAAGGATTGCGAAGACGGCATTATCAAGGGCATGTACAAGTTCGAGTCTGTTGAAACCAAGGGCAACAAGAAGACGCCTCGGGTTCAGTTGCTTGGTGCGGGCGCTATCCTCAACGAGGTGCGTGCTGCCGCCCAGATGCTGAAAGACGACTGGGGTGTTGCCTCCGATGTGTGGAGTGTTACCAGCTTCAACGAGCTCGCCCGTGAAGGCTTGCACGTAGAGCGCTGGAACCGCCTGCACCCGGATGACAAGCCGAAAAAGGCGTATGTTACCCAGTGCCTGGAGAAGCAGACCGGGCCAGTGGTTTCTTCCACCGATTACATCAAGCTGCACTCCGAGCAGCTCCGGGCGTTCATCCCGAAAACCTACCTGACCCTGGGCACAGACGGCTTTGGCCGCAGCGACACCCGGGAAAAGCTGCGCAGCTTCTTTGAAGTCGACCGTTACTACGTAACAGTCACGGCGCTGTCAGCTCTGGCCAAGGACGGTGAGGTGAAGAACGATGTGGTTCTCGAAGCCATGCGCAAGTACGGAATCGATCGCAACAAAACGAACCCGGTGCTGAGCTAAGGAGACCGCCATGAGTGAACAGGAAATCAAGGTTCCGGATCTCGGCGGTGCGGATGAGGTCGAGGTTATCGAAATCACCGTCAGCGCAGGGGATTCGGTTGAAGCAGAAGATCCGATTCTGACCGTAGAGTCAGACAAAGCCTCGGTGGAGCTGCCGTCGCCCGGTGCCGGCAAGATCACCAAGATCACCGTTAAGGTGGGCGACAAGGTCAAGGAAGGCGACGTCGTGGGGATGATGGAAGCCAGTGCCGATGGTGGTGGCTCTGACGATTCCGAGGAAGAGCCGGAAGGAAAAGCCGAGGAAAAGAGCGAAGCCGAGAAGCAGGAGAAATCCGAAGAGAGCAAGCCGGCGCCGAAGAAGGCTTCCGGGGGCTCACGCAAGGAGACCGTGAAGGTTCCTGCGCTGGATGGCTTCGATAATGTTCCGGTGATCGAAATCAATGTTGCCGAAGGCGATACCATCGAGGCTGACGATCCGCTGGTTACCGTGGAATCAGACAAGGCCACCATGGAGATTCCCTCGCCGTACTCGGGCAAGGTGGGCAAGATCCTGGTGTCCGAGGGTGACAAGCTCTCCGAGGGCCATGAGCTGCTGGAGATGACCGTTCAGGAAGAGGGCGGCGAATCGGAAGACGACTCCGAGCCGGCGTCTGAAGAACCGGCGAAGGAAGCGAAGTCGGAGCCCGAGTCCGAAGAGAAGCCAAAGCAGCAAGTAGAGTCTGCCCCTGAACCTCAGGGTGCAACCTATGAGCCGCCCACGCCTGGCGCGAAGGTCCATGCTGGCCCTGCTGTTCGCAAGCTGGCCCGTGAGCTGGGTGCCGATCTGGCCCGCATCAAGGGCTCTGGCCCGAAGAGCCGGATTATCAAGGACGATGTCCACGCCTATGTGAAGAGCCAGTTAAAGCAGGCTCAGCAGGGTAGCGGTGTTGCCACCGGCTCCGGTATCCCCGGGGTCAAGCTGCCAGACTTCAGCCAGTTTGGTGAAGTGAAGCGTGAGGCCATGTCGCGGATGATGTTCGCCACGGCCAACAACATGCAGCGCAGCTGGCTTAACGTGCCTCACGTCACCCAGTTCGAGGATGCGGACATCACCGATATGGAGGATTTCCGCAAGGCCCAGAAGGCAGCCGGCGAGAAGAAGGGCGTTAAGATGACGCCGCTTCCGTTCCTGCTGAAGGCCTGTGCCACGGCGCTGGCAGAACTGCCCCAGTTCAACGTGTCTCTGGACATGGAGCGCAAGGAGGTGGTTCGCAAGAAGTACATTCACATCGGGATTGCGGTGGATACGCCCAACGGGCTGATGGTGCCGGTTATCAAGGATGTGGACAAGAAGGGCTTGTGGGAGCTTGCTGCCGAGAGCGCCGAGCTTGCCCAGAAAGCCCGGGACAAGCAGTTGAAGCCGGCAGAGATGCAGGGTGCCTGTTTTACCATCACCAGTCTGGGTGGTATTGGCGGTACCGCGTTTACGCCGATTGTGAATACGCCTGAGGTGGCGATTCTTGGGGTGTCCAAGGCGGCGATGAAGCCGGTTTGGGATGGCAAGGAGTTCCAGCCCCGCCTGATGCTGCCGTTGTCTCTGTCTTATGATCACCGCGCGGTGAATGGGGCCGATGCAGCCCGGTTTACCACGGTGCTCAGTCAGCTTCTTGGGGACATTCGTACCCTTCTGTTGTGATATCAAGCTAGTTGTCACCCAGCCTGAGGGTTGGGTGGCGCGACAAAGGCCGGTGCGGCTTTTCAGAACACGCTACAAGCACATCCCTGTGCGCTTGTTTCGGGCCATCCCTGGCCCTCTACAGTTCTGAAAAGCCGCACCGGCCTTTGTCGTTCTGGCTCTTTCCTGATCGCTTTTTCGCACAAACAAAAACCCCGGCCGGAGCCGGGGTTTCTGCTGAGTTAACTAACTTCTAACGGAAGGATTAGAAGCTGTATTGTGCTACGTACATGAGACGATTTGCGTCGCCGTCGGCTCCGCCTTGGCTTTCAGTTTCCAGATTCTCGAACTGTACGCCCATGCTAACCTTATCAACCGGGCTCCACATATAGTTGATATACATGGACGTGTTCTGCTCAGTCGTGGTTGCTGCGTCTGCTCCGGCAAAGTTGCTACCCGCGCGATATACATACGCATTGGCGCCATCTGCATAGTTGATCGCACCCTGGATTGAGATCATATCGGTAATGGCAATTTTACCAGCCAGGAAACCGGCAAAACCGATGGCTGAATCATCGGCCGAACCTGTGTCGTAAGCTGTTTGCTTGGCCATGACGGCTGCTGCGTAAGAAAATCCACCCTGTGAATCTTCAAACTTTGCAGTCAGTGCAGGAGAGCTGGCGACGGTGCCTCTATCTTGGCCCGGTGTTGGCTCTAGCTGTTGCGTTCCGTCGGGTTGAAGTGTAAGAACCGGAGCTACGCCTACTACTCCGCCGTAGTCGATAGCATTCTCCAGTGAAACGGAGAGCGGGCCGTTCATGTAGGTGATTTGCTCGGTACGGTCTTGTGCACCAGCAGTACCCGGAACGCCATCGAAGTCCACGTTAGCAGTGTTGCCGACCCAGGAGTTACAGTTGGACCAGTACCGACCAATTCTGACATTGTTGTATTCGCCATAAGCGTGGCGCAGGCGCGGATCAAGGCTGGCGCTATTGCTGAAGTCGAATTCGACAACAACTTTGACCCCTTCCGGATTAACCACAGAAAGACCGACACGGCTGGTATTTGCGTCCATGCCAAAATGGCCGTCGGCTGTGTCAGCGTCGCCTTTTGTGATTTTGGCAAAGTTACCGGCGCGACCGCCGTTAGAAATTTCTTCGTCGATTTGTCAATCTCAGTTTGTTGCTTTGCATCGTTGTTGTCTCTACACATTTTTGTTGTTGGACCCAAAAACAAGGTAGTTACGAATTCGTGACAATTTAAATAAATTCATGCAGAAATTAGACGAATGTCTATAACAGCTTTTCGTTCATATACAGACATCTGCAGTTGCCAATGAGGCGTAAAGTTGTTCCATGACGTCCGAAAGTACAGTTATTGAGTCAGCCACGTTCGCGTTTCTTGATATTGAAACCACCGGCGGTAATTCAGCCCGGGACCGGATTACCGAGATTGGTATCCGGTTCTGGCAGGCCGGCGAGGTGGTGGGTGAGTGGCAGACGCTGCTGAATCCGGAAACGCGGATATCCCCGTTTATCGAGAACTTTACCGGCATTTCCAATGAAATGGTCGCCGATGCCCCGTTGTTTGAAGAGGTGGCGGATGAGCTGGAGGAGCAACTCAAGGGCAAGGTGTTTGTCGCTCACAATGCCCGCTTTGATTACGGTTTTATCAAATCCGAATTCCGCAGACTGGGGCGCCTGTTCTCAGCGAAGGTGTTGTGTACGGTAAAGCTTTCCCGGCGGCTGTATCCGGAATTCCGGCGGCATAACATGGACGCGCTGATTGCCCGCCATGGCCTTGCCCGGGTTCAGCGCCACCGGGCCATGGGCGATGTGTCCGCCATGCTTGCGTTCTTTGAGCATGCACGTTCGGAAAAAGGCGACGGGAAGTTAGATAAGGCTCTCCGAGAGCTGCTGCAACGGCCGAGTATTCCTTCCCACCTTCCGTCGGATACGCTTCAGGACCTGCCCCGGGGCCCTGGGGTATATCGGTTTTACGGCGAAAACGATGTACTTCTATATGTGGGCAAAAGCACCAATATTGCCCAGCGGGTGGCCTCGCACTTTTCCGGCGATCATAACTCTGCCCGTGGTGTAAGAATGTCCGAGAGTCTGCGCCGTGTTGAGTGGACGGAAACTGCCGGCGAGCTTGGCGCGCTCCTGCTGGAACTCAAGCAGATCAAGACCCTGAAGCCTCTGTTCAACCGTCGCTCCCGGGCGGCCAAGAATCTGGTGAGCATTGAGCTGTCGAAAAACGAGGCGGGGTATCTCCAGGCGCGCCTGGTTCGTGAAATCGAGCCCCACCGGTTGGGGGACTATTTCGGGTTGTTTCGCAGCAAGCGGGATGCCGAGCGGGCATTGAGCGGCATCGCGGTCAAGAATGAATTGTGCAACCGGCTACTCGGCCTGGAGCCGGAGCACGAGGGTCCTTGTTTCCAGCGCGCACTGGGGCGCTGCAAGGGCGCCTGTGAGGAACTCGAGAATGTCGAGCGCTATAACCTCAGGGTGCAGATTGCCTTCCACGGCCTGCGACTGAAAACCTGGCCCTGGAAAGGGCCGGTCGGGATCGTTGAGCGGGATGAGCGGTCCGGGCGCACGGACATCCTGGTGGTTTATAACTGGATGCATGTAGCCACCCTCCATGAAGAGGAGGAACTGGCGGATCTCTCACTCAGTGGCCAGGCAGTCACCTTTGACCTGGATTCCTACAAACTTCTGATCGGCGCCCTCATGGACAGAGAAAAGGGCGGGCACGAACGGCAGCAGGTGATCGAATTGCCTGCCATCGGGGAACCGGATGTTCTTATGCCGTGAGTGGCGTATTATGGTGCAAGAGTCCGCACACCTACTTACTTGTTTGGTGCGGCCACTCAACTATTTTTAATTGCTTAGCCGCTTTCCCGAGAGAGATTTATGAATAAAGAACCCGTCAGCCGCGAACTGTTCGATGAAGTCATGGTGCCCAACTACGCTCCCGGTTCCATCATTCCGGTGCGAGGAGAGGGCTCCCGGATCTGGGATCAGGAAGGCCGCGAGTTCATCGATCTCCAGGGCGGCATCGCAGTGACCTGCCTGGGCCATTCCCATCCGGGGCTGGTGGGCGCGTTGCACGATCAGGCTGAGAAAATCTGGCACCTGTCCAACGTGATGACTAACGAACCCGCCCTGCGTCTGGCGAAAACTCTGTGTGACCTCACCTTTGCCGAGCGCGTGTTCTTCGCCAACTCCGGAGCCGAGGCCAACGAAGCGGCGTTCAAGCTGGCCCGTCGGTACGCCTGGGAGCATCACGGTAAAGAGAAGAACGAGATCATTTCGTTCAAGAATTCGTTTCACGGGCGCACCCTGTTTACCGTGAGCGTAGGCGGCCAACCCAAGTACCTGGAAGGTTTCGAGCCGGCACCCGGCGGCATTCACCATGCCGAGTTCAACGATCTGGAATCCGTGAAGAAACTGATCTCGAAGGAGAAAACCTGTGCCATCGTGGTTGAGCCCATTCAGGGTGAGGGTGGTGTTATGCCCGGCGACCAGGCATTCCTTCAGGGGCTGCGAGATTTGTGCGACGAAAATGACGCATTGCTGGTGTTTGATGAGGTTCAGTCCGGCGTTGGCCGAAGTGGCCACTTCTACGCCTATCAGATGTATGGCGTGGTGCCGGATATTCTCTCCAGTGCCAAGGGGCTTGGCGGCGGTTTTCCGGTCGCAGCCATGCTGACCACGGCCAAGGTTGCAGCCAGCCTGGGCGTCGGTACTCACGGTAGTACCTACGGCGGTAACGCACTGGCCTGCGCCGTGGCGCAGCGGGTAGTGGATACCGTCAGCCAGCCGGAGATTCTCAAGGGTGTGAAAGCCCGTTCCGACAAGCTCCGCAAGGGCATGATGGATATTGGCGAACGCTACGGCGTGTTCACCGAAGTGCGCGGTGCCGGCCTGCTGCTCGGTTGCGTGCTCACCGAGAAATGGCAGGGCAAGGCCAAGGACTTCCTGAACGCCGGGCTGGAAGAGGGCGTGATGGTTCTGGTGGCCGGCGCAAACGTGATTCGTTTGGCGCCATCCCTGATTATCCCGGAACCGGACATTGAATTAGCCCTCGAGCGTTTCGAAGCGGCAGTGAAAAAACTGACGGCCTAAGGAGATCTTATGTGGCTGGTACGTCCGGCTGAGCCGGATGATCTGGACCAGATTCTCGCCATTGCGGGCACCCAGTGTGCCCGTCTTTCTTCCACCCTGCCCAAACAGGGCGACGCCCTGGCCTACAAGATCGAGCAGTCCCTGGCGTCGTTTGCCGGCCGGATCAGCGCAGAGGATGACCCTCCCAGGTTCCTGTTCGTGCTTGAGGACACTGAGACCGGAGACATCGCCGGCACGGCCGGTATCGATGCCCATGCCGGCAATGGCCAGCCTTTTTACAGTTACCGGCGGGATGCCCTGATCCATGCCTCCCATGAACTGGGAGTGTCCCGCCGTGTGGAGGTGTTGTACCCCTCCCACTCGCTGACCGATGTATCGCTGCTGTGCTCTTTCTCGATCCGCCCGGGGCTGCAGGGCACGGATGCGTTCGAGTTGCTGTCGCGGGCCCGGATTCTGTTTATTGCTGATCACCGTGAATGGTTTGCCCAGCGTATGGCCGTGGAAATCCAGGGCGTTCAGCTGGACGACGGGAGCGTGCCCTTCTGGGACAGCCTTGGCCGGCATTTCTTTAATATGGATTTTGAAACGGCGGACCAGTACTCCGGGCAGCTCAGTAAAACCTTCATCGCAGAGCTCATGCCGCCCAATCCCATTTACGTGACGCTGCTGAGTGAATCGGCCCAGAAGGCGATGGGTCAGCCGCACCAGATTACTGTACCCAACTTTGAGTTGCTCCAGCGGGAAGGGTTCCAGCCGGGAAACTATCTGGACATTTTTGATGCCGGTCCGGTTCTTGAAGCTCGTACCGACAGCCTGAAAACCCTCGTGACCAGTCACCCGAAGGAACTTCATGGGACCAACGAGGACACCGGCGAAACCTGTCTCATTGCCGCCGGCGAGGGTGAACAGTTTCGCTGCACCCTGACACCGGTCGCCGAAACACTGGACGACAAACTCAAGGTGCCGGTCTCGACCTGGCATACGCTGAACCGGACCGCGGGTGACCGGGTAAGGATCGCGCCGCTATGACCTATTCGGGCACCGAGGACGCAGTTACGTATCAATCCGCCGGGATCACGGAGGCGACACCATGCTGGTAATTCGCCCGTTGCAGGAAAACGATCTGGACGACCTGTATGCCATGGCCCAAAGCGCCGGGAAGGGGCTGACCACCCTGCCGGCGGATCGCGAGCTGCTGCAGAAGAAGATCAATCACGCCCGTGAAACCTTCAACCAGCGCATTGCACCGGAAGCAGGGCTCTATCTCTTCGCTCTGGAGGATACCGAACGCAAGAAAACGGTCGGTATCAGCGGTATCCAGGCTCGCGTTGGTCTGGATGAAGTTTTCTACAATTACCGTCTGAGCGTCACCGTCAATGCCTCGAAAGAGCTGGGTGTGCACGTGCGGACTCCAACGCTGCATCTGTCAAACGACATGACCGATACCAGCGAAATCTGCTCCCTGCTGCTCTCCGATGAGTACAAAGGCGGAGGCAGCGGCCTGCTGCTTTCCCGCTGCCGGTTCATGTACCTGGATGAATTCCGCAAACACTTCTCGGAAAAAATCTTCGCGGAAATGCGGGGCGTGTCGGATGCCAACGGCCGGAGCCCTCTGTGGGACGCGCTGGGAACCAAATTCTTCGACATGGAGTTCAGCGAAGCGGACATGCTCTCGGGGCTGGGCAACAAGTCGTTTATTGCCGAGTTGATGCCCAAGTATCCGATATACCTGTCCATGTTGCCGGATTCCGCACGTGCCGTGATCGGCCGGGTCCATGACAACACCGCTCCGGCACTCCGGATGCTTCAGTCCGAGGGGTTCAACTTCAACGGACTGGTAGACATATTTGATGGCGGGCCCGTGGTTGAAGCCTTCGTTCACAATGTCCGGACGGTTCGCGAAGGCATGAACCGGCACGCCACGGTCACTCGCAAACCGGTCAACCTGGACGTTCCATCTGAGGAGCGGGTCATGGTTTCGAACCGCTCATTCCGGGATTTCCGGGTGACTACCGTGCCGATAGATTGTATCGGACCGGATACCGTCAGCCTGCCACCTGAAGTTGCCGAAGCCTTGCAGATTGAATCTGGCGATCCGGTTCGCCTGGCCCCCTTGAAAGACTCGGGGCTGCTGACCAAACATAGTTATAGAAGCTCAGTACCGGGAGGTGCATCGAAATGGCAAAGCTGACGGGTGAACTGTTTATCGACGGGCTCTGGCTACCGGGCCACGGGCCGGTATTCGAATCTGTCCAGCCGGTGACCGGTGAAACACTCTGGGATGGCGAAAGCGCCAATCTGGAGGATGTGGATGCGGCCGTTCGTGAAGCCCGCAATGCCTTTGTGAAGTGGCAGCGCAAGAGCTTTGCCGAACGCCAGGCCGTTGTTGAAGCCTTTGGTGAACTGCTTGAGGCTCACAAGGAAGAGCTGGCACACCAGATTGGCCTGGAGACCGGCAAGCCGCTGTGGGAATCCCGCACGGAAGTGGCGGCGATGATCGGCAAGATCGGCATTTCCGTGAAAGCCTACAACGACCGTACCGGGACATCTGAATCCGATGTTGCCGGTGGTCACGCCGTGCTCAGGCACCGGCCCCACGGGGTCGTTGCGGTTTTCGGCCCCTACAACTTTCCAGGGCATTTGCCGAATGGCCACATAGTGCCGGCTTTGCTCGCCGGTAACACGGTGGTGTTCAAACCGAGTGAGCTGACCCCGGGGGTCGCCGAGCTGACGGTAAAACTCTGGGAGAAGGCCGGCATTCCCGATGGAGTGATCAACCTCGTCCAGGGCGCTTCTGCCACGGGCAAATCCCTGGCCGGCCACCCGTTGATTGACGGCCTGTTCTTTACCGGCAGTTCTACCGTGGGTCATCTGTTGCACAAACAGTTCGGTGGCCAGCCTGAGAAAATCCTGGCCCTGGAGATGGGCGGCAACAACCCGCTGATCGTTCAGGATGTGGCTGATGTGGATGGTGCAGTGCACCATGCCCTGCAGTCGGCCTTCCTGTCGGCCGGTCAGCGCTGTACCTGTGCACGTCGCCTGCTGGTACCCAAGGGCAAGAAAGGTGACGCGTTCATCGACCGGCTGGTGGAAGTCTCCGCCCGAATCAAGGTCGGCGAGTTCGATGCCGATCCGCAGCCGTTTATGGGCTCCGTGATTTCCGCGGAGGCCGCCGAAAAACTCCTGGCGGCCCAGGCCAGCCTGCTTGAGAAGGGCGGCAAATCCCTGCTGGAGATGAAGTCCCTGAAGTCCGGAACCGGCCTGCTGTCGCCTGCTATCGTGGATGCCACAGGTCTGGACGTGACCGATGAAGAGTTCTTTGGCCCCTTGCTGAAGGTGTATCGCTACAAGAGCTTTGATGATGCACTGGCACTGGCGAACGATACTCACTACGGGCTGTCAGCGGGCATCCTGACGGACGACCGGAAACTCTATGAACGGCTGGTGGAAGAAGTGCGCGCCGGTATCGTGAACTGGAACCGGCCGCTGACCGGCGCCAGCAGCGCGGCGCCCTTTGGTGGTGTTGGCGCCAGTGGCAATCATCGCCCGAGCGCCTACTACGCTGCCGACTACTGTGCCTGGCCCATGGCTTCTCTGGAGGCCGGCAAGAGTGAGATGCCAGAGTCTCTGGCACCCGGCCTCAATTTCGATTAACGGAACCCAGTGCCATGGTGAAACACGCGGTTGAAGCAAACTTCGATGGTCTGGTCGGTCCCACCCACAATTACGCGGGACTGTCCTGGGGCAATGTAGCCTCCAAATCCAATGTCAGTTCCGTCTCGAATCCGAAGGAGGCGGCACTGCAGGGCCTGGCCAAAATGAAGCGCCTTGCGGACCGGGGCTATGTGCAGGGCGTTCTGCCTCCCCATGAGCGGCCGCATATTCCGACACTTCGGGCCCTGGGGTTCGAAGGTCCGGACGCTCGCGTTCTCGAGCAGGCGGCCAAATCCAGTCCATCGATCCTGGCGGCAGTCTCTTCTGCGTCGCCGATGTGGACGGCCAATGCGGCCACGGTATCGCCGAGTGCCGATACCTCTGACCATCGCGTGCATTTCACTCCGGCCAACCTGAGCGCCAAGTTCCACCGTTCCATTGAGCATGCGGTGACCGGACGGGCTCTGAAATCCATTTTTGCCGACGAGAGCTATTTTGCGCACCATCCGGCGCTGCCATCAGTGAGCCACTTTGGCGATGAGGGCGCGGCCAACCACACCCGGTTGTGTGCCGGTTACGGTGAGCCCGGCGTGGAACTGTTTGTGTATGGCCAGATGGCGTTCAACGAGCAGGCTCCGGCTCCGAAGAAATACCCGGCACGGCAAACGCTTGAGGCATCCCAGGCGGTGGCACGGCTGCATGGTCTCAGGGACCAGAATGCGGTGTTTGCCCAACAGAATCCGGACGCCATTGATGGCGGCGTTTTCCACAACGACGTGATAGCGGTGGGCAACGGTAATACGCTTTTCTACCATGAAATGGCGTTTCTTAACGAAGCGCAGGTGCTGGCGGACATCAGGGAGCGGCTCACCGGTGCCGAGCTGGAAGCGGTCCGGGTCAGCAGTGCCGATGTGCCGCTGGAAGATGCCGTGGCCTCCTACCTGTTCAACAGTCAGTTGCTGAACACACCCGACGGCATGCTGCTGGCGGTGCCCGGCGAGTGCCGAGAAGTGGCTTCGGTCAGCCGTTATCTGGATGGCCTGGTGAAGTCCGGCGGGCCGATCACCGCGGTGGAAGTGTTCGACGTCAAGCAGTCTATGCGCAATGGCGGTGGCCCGGCCTGTCTGCGGTTGAGGGTGGTGCTCAACGACGATGAGCTGAAAGCCATCAACCGGGGTGTGTTGCTCACCGATGAACTCTATGAGCGCCTGACCACCTGGGTGGAAGCCCATTACCGGGATGAACTCAGCCAGAACGAGCTTGGCGATCCGATGTTGCTGGAGGAGGTTCGCAAAGCCCTGGACGAACTCACCGGGATCATGGGCCTGGGCTCCATCTACGATTTCCAGCTCTAGCAGCCTGCCGGGCTGCGAGTTGTCAGGCAGAAATCGACGACGTCAGCATATCCATGGTGTGCCGGATCAGCTGCTCGGCCGGAAACGCCGGGTTACCCTCGCCCATTTCCGACTGGCAGAGCAGGATCACCCCGTGCAGGGCCCCGCGCAGGTACAGTGCGGTCTGAACGGGGTCGTTGATCCGGTCGCGGTTCATGGTGCCGTCCCGTAGCCCCAGTTCGATGGCCCCCACCATCAGCTCCATCAGGTCTGATTTGGAGCACAACATTTCCTCTGCCTGACTTTCGTCTGCCTCTGCCATGGCGGTGGACGCCTTGGTCAAAGCCGAGAAGTAATCCGGTTCCTCCAGATAGAAGCGATAATAGGATTCTCCCATCGCCCGGATCTGGCTCAGCCCGTTATCCGCGGTCTGTCTTGCCTCTTCAAATCGACGGAACAGGCTATGGCCCGCCCTGAGCATAATGCCCCTCTGTATCGCAGCCTTGTCCTTGAAGTACACGTACAGCAAGGCCCGGCTAAGGCTGGCGGTACGGGCGATGTCGTCCATGGACGTGCGTTCGTAGCCCTTTTCCGAGAACACCAGTTCGGCGGCGTCCAGGATGGTGTCGTAACGGGCCTGTTTCTCACGCTCGCGACGGGTTTTCAGCGGTTCGCTCATTCAATCATCCGGTAAGTTGGCAACAGCACGCATAGGATACCTGAAATCGAATCAAACCCGATTATTGACAAAATGTCAAAGAATGACATGATGTCTAAATCAATCATCGGGTTTCTCCAGGGACAGGACCCCGCCAACTACACAAGCAAGGATGAAAGGAAGAGTCATGACACCACTTCGAATCCCCGTTGCCATCGTTTCTCTTGCGGTTTTTTCACTGTTTCTGTCGGGCTGTAAAGCCAGTGACGTAGCCCCGGAGTCCGGGCAGCAGAAGGTTTCAGTGCGTGTGTCTGAAGTTTCCGGCGGCGAGAGCCAGGATATGCCGCTGCGGTTTTCCGGAATTGTTCGTGCTACCCAGCGAGCGACACTGACCTTCCAGGTCAGTGGCACCCTCAAGGAGCAGGCGGTGGAGCTCGGTCAGAAGGTGCAGGCCGGTGATCTGCTCGCCCGGGTCTACAATCCTGGCCTGGAGCCGGCCCGGGATTCTGCCAGGGCCCGCCTGGAAGAGTTGAGAACCCAGTATCAGCAGGCTCAGCGGGAGTGGGAGCGCTCCAGCCGATTGCACGAGCGCGGTGTGGTGTCCGAACAGACGCTGGAGCAGCTCGCAGCTCGGCGGGACTCCCTGGAGGCGAGCGTCGCAACGGCGCGGGCGTCCCTGGCGGAGGCAACCCAGCTGCTCGAGGAAAGTACACTTCGGGCGCCCTTTTCCGGACGGGTTGAAGCCCTGCTGGTGGAGCGGGACGAATTCGTGGCGGCCGGACAGCCGGTGATGCGGCTTTCCTCGCCCGAGGGCCGTGAGGTAGAGGTGCGGGTACCGGCGTATCTGCTGGATCATGTCGAGCTGGAGCAAACCTTGCCTGTCTGGTCCGTCCAGGACCGCAGCCGCCCGCCACAATCCGGTTCGGTGGTCGAGATTGCCCAGGCCAGCGCCATTCGCGGCGAGCTGCATCCGGTTCTGGTGAGCCTGCCGGTAAACACCCTGGAGCCCGGCCAGCCGGTAGAAGTGGGCATCACGCCTGTTCGGGAATCTGCCATCACAGTGCCCCTGCTGTCGGTGATCCGCAACGCCGAGGGCGTCAGTGTGTTCCGGGTCCGGGATAATGTGGCCTCCCGTGTTGCGGTGGAAGTCGACCGGGTCGTGGGCGAGCGGGTGGTGGTTACCTCTGGCGATTTGTCCCCGGGTGACCTGGTGGTTTATGCCGGCATGACACGGCTGGCGGACGGTGATGCCGTGGAGGTGCGCTGATGACCCGCCGGCTTCTGAACTGCCAGCGTCTGCTGGGCATGGTGGTGACCATGCTCTGCCTGTTGGGTATCGCGGCTTACAGCACCATGCCACGCCAGGAAGACCCGTCGTTTCCCTACCGGGCCGGCCTGATCAGCATCAACTATCCGGGTGCCAGCGCCGAGGCCGTTGAACGGCTCGTACTCAGGCCCCTGGTGGATGAACTTCGGCAGGTGGAGGAGGTGGATTATACCCAGTCCACCGCCCGTACCGGCGTTGCCATCGTGCGCCTGCGCCTGAATGACGACATCTACGACACCGACCCCGCCTGGGACCGAGTGCGCCAGGCCATGGAGCGCGCGAAGCAGGACTTCCCGGACGATGTGGGCCGGATGGTACTTGATGACCGTCTAATCGATATTCCTGCCATCGTCATGGCCGTAGGTGGCTCGCCCTCGGTAACGGAACTATCCGACGTTGCTGAACGGTTGAAGCAGAACCTCTCGGATTTGCCGGGGGTTTCCCGGATTGAGCTGGAAGGCGATGCAGACGAGCAGATTACCCTGGCACTGGACGATGCCGCGCTCTTCCGGCTTGGTATCTCACCGGCGCGGGTGCTGGACACGCTGGCGCGGCGAAACCAGACCATTCCCGGCGGCTTCGTGGTGGTCAATGGCCGCCGCCTGTCGGTCCTTCCCAACAGCGAGTTTGCCGATATTGACGCCATCCGCGCCACGCCCATTGAACTTCCGGATGGCTCACAGGTGCCCCTGGCCGCGGCAGCGGATGTCTGGCGTGGACCAGTAGAACCCAGACAGCCGGAAACCTGGTACGACGGCGAACGGGTGGTGCTGGTCTCCATCATTATGGAAGAGGGCACCACCGATGCGATCCGCTTTGGTCAGCGGGTGCGCGAACGCATGGAGCAGATTCGCGGAGACTTTGAACCCTACGAGATCCGGGAGATGTTCTTCCAGCCGGACAAGGTGCAGGAACGGCTCGATAACCTGGCCTGGAGCCTGGTGCTTTCAGTGCTGATCATCGTGGCGGTGGTCTTTACCGGCATGGGCATTCGTATGGGGCTGCTGGTCGCGTCCATTCTGCCCATGGTTGCCCTGATCAGTGTCGGGCTCTATGACCTCGGTGGGGGCGTGCTGCATCAGATCGCCGTCATTGGCATGGTGATCTCATTGGGCATCCTGATCGACAACGCCATCGTGATCGTCGAAAACATCCAGGGGCACCTGGATGAGGGCATGCGGCGGCTGGATGCCCTGCGCCAGGCCGTCAGCGAGCTGGCCGGCCCGCTGGGTGCCTCAACGGGAACGACACTGGCGGCCTTCGCACCCCTGCTTCTGGCCAAGGGCGGTGCTGCGGATTTCACCCGTGGCGTGCCGGTTATGATCATGCTGACACTGTCCGTCAGCTATCTGTTGGCTATCTCCGCCGTTCCCTTGCTGGCGGCCAGATTCCTGAAGCCCCGCCGCAAGGCGGGCCAGGACCGATTGATCGGAGTAGCCCGTTTTCTGGGTGGCCTGGTATCCCGTTACCCCGGACGGCTGATTACCGCCGGCGCCATACTTGTGGGCATCAGCCTTGCGATGACCCCCTTCATGGCCCAGCAGTTCTTTCCGAATGCCGATCGCCCGAGGGTGATTGTCGAAGTCTACATGCCCGAAGGCACCGACCAGGCCCGCACGGCTGAGGCCACGGAAAGTCTGGAGCGAATTATCCGTTCACAGCCGGACGCCCTGAAGGTCCACCGGTTCTTAGGCTTCACCGGACCTTCATTTTATTACAACCTGCAGCGCGCCCCCCAGGCACCGAACCGGGCACGGCTGGTGGTTACCACACCCACACTGGAAGACACTACCGGCATGATCCGCTGGATTCGCGCGCACGTGAAAGACCAGATGCCGGAACTGGATGTGACCGTGGGTATCCTCGGGCAGGGGCCGCCCAGGGCTGCGCCGGTGGAAATCCGTGTCTACCATGCCAATGATGGTGCCCGGATCGAAGCGGTGGAGCGGATCTTCAGCATTCTGAGAGGCGTTGAGGGCACGGTTGATGTCCGCCATGACCTGGATATTGGCGTTCCGAGTATTGCCATCAACGTCGACGATGCCACGGCGGCCCGCTACGGCCTGACCCGGGCCGATGTGGCCCAGAGCCTCTATGGCCAGAGCTTTGGTGTGGTGGCTGAGCGCTATCGCCAGGAAGAGGATCCCATCCCCTTGGTGCTGCGTTCCCGCGAGGGCACGGCCCTGTCGCTTTCACGGTTGCTGTCAGTGAATATCTACAACGACCGGGGGGACGCCGTACCGCTCTCAGCAGTAGCGACAGTGGATACCACCTGGGAACCGGCGGCTCGATACCTGCGTGATGGCGTAAGAATGAACACCGTCACGGCTAATCTCGAAACCGGTTACAGCTTCAGCCAGGCTCTGGACGGCCTTTACGCAGGGCTTGAGAGAAACCCGTTACCGCCGGGTACCCGCATGGCCATGGGCGGCGATGCTGAGGGCTCCGGTGAAGCCAATACCGCATTGCTCACCGCAGCCCCCATCGGGATGCTTTTGCTGCTGTTCTTCCTGCTGCTGCAGTTCAACTCCTTCCGCCGGGTCGGCATTATCCTTCTGACGGTGCCGCTGGCTACCGTCGGTATTTTCCCCGGATTGGTGCTGTCCGGCTCACCCTTCGGTTTCCAGTCTCTGCTTGGCGTGATCGCCCTCGTGGGAATCGTGGTGAACAACGCCATCGTTCTGCTGGACGTGATGGATCGGGAACTGGAGAAAGGAAGAGACATCCGCGACGCCATGCGCAACGCGGTAGAGCAGCGCACCCGCCCGATCCTGCTGACCACAGCAACCACCGTGGCCGGCCTGCTGCCATTGGCATTCTCAAGCTCCACGCTCTGGCCACCCATGGCCTGGGCCATCATCTCCGGCCTGCTGGCCTCAACGGTGCTCACGCTGCTGGTCATCCCGGCTGTCTGCACCCAGTTGATCAAAGCCAGCGTGCCGGAACCCGAAAACGCCCCGGCCTGATCAGCCGGAACGAGGGTCAGATGAAACTTTCATCTGACCCCGTTTCTGGCCGGATCATCAGCCCGATTCGATGGCCCACCGGAACCTCCGGATTGGGGAACACAATCGCCTCTGGTGAATGCCCCACCCGGTAACTGGTCTCGTCGTCCTCCCAGATGACTGTGCCGGGCTGATACTCGGTGAAATTGGCGACATCGTCCGGAATGTGGAACCGGAAGTTCTTCCCGGTGTTCAGAATCTCATGCACCACCTCGAACACCGTCAGGTGATCAAACGGCGGCTGCGGCGCAGGTGAGGGTAGCCCCCGGAACCGCCGTCGCAAGGCATCCTGGATGCCGGAAAAGCGCCCCAGATCATTCTGACCAAACGGCCGAACCTTACCCAACTCCATGGTAAAACTCTCGGCCTTCAACAGCGACGAGGAAAACGACGAAAACGTGGTGCCCGCCTTGTGCTGCAGCAGAAGCGTCTCCACCTCCGCCTCCAGCAGAAAATCACGCTGGTCGACCGGAACCGTCCGGCCCTCAACAAACGGATACAGTGCAAACCGCTCCCGGTGTGACGGCCGAATGGCCGTGTGCAGGTCGTAGTGATAGAGCGCCTGGGGATTGGCCATGGCAAACTGCCGGCAAGCCTCCTCAAGCTCCTGCGCCCGCGCAGCCTCGGCCAGCCCCTCATACTCGTTCCGACTATGCGCGCCATCGAACAGCCGATTGAGGTTCACTTCCAGAAAGCGCTTCCCTGCGACCATCGCGGGGGGATTACCCAGAATCAGCAAGACCGGGCAAGCCAGCTCCCATTCGCCCTCAATCAGTTCGGAAACCAGTCCGTTAAGAACCTCAATGGGCGCTGTTTCGTTCCCGTGAACACCTGCGGAAACGATGATGGCCTCGGCATTCGGGTTGCTTCGGCCAGCCGGGGGAACAATGTCCAGAACACCCACGGCCTTGCGGCTGATTCGGGTACCGTCGGGGAGAAAGGTCTTGATTTCTGGGAGTGATGCGGCTGGGTTGTCCAGGGCGTGGGAAAGCCAGTCACAATTCGTTCCGAACAGATCTTGTTTTGCCGACATAGAAGCCCCGAACCAGGTTTGGGGGCGGGCAGGGTATTGCCTCCCGGGAATGTCTGAAGCCATGGATGGCTTCAGTCAAGCGCACATGGATGTGCTCGTAGCGTTTCCCGGGAGGCAATACCCTGCCTGCCCGGGCACTGAAGTATGATGTTCCGCGGGCTCAGCCGTTCACCGGCCGCTGATGCTTCAGAAGATGAGTTTCGAGTTTGCGGAAAGCAAAAACCAGTATAAACGTGAGCGCCATATAGCAAAGTGCCACAAAGATAAACGCATCAAACGGCGCATAAAACCGGGAGTAAATATTACGGGCTGCTCCCGTCAGATCCACAATGGTTACTACACTCGCAATCGCACTGGCGTGCAGCATGAAGATCACCTCGTTGGAGTAGGCCTGCACCGCCCGCCGCGCTGCACTTGGCAGCACAATCCGCCGCATCCGCATAAACCAGTTCATGCCATAGGCTTTGGCTGCTTCAATTTCACCGTTGGGTGTAGATATGATCGCACCGCGGATAATCTCCGTGGTATAGGCCGCCGTGTTCAGTGTGAAAGCCAGCAGTGCCGGGTAGAAAGGCTCCCGGAAAATCTCCCACCAGAAGGTCTCCTGGATGCCCTCAATCTGGGCCAGCCCGTAATAGATGATGTAAAGCTGGATCAGCAATGGTGTGCCGCGGAACAGATAGGTGTAAAGCCACACCGGGCCGGAGACGAAGGGGTTGCGAACCGTCCGGAGGATGGCCAGCGGAACCGCCACCAGCAAACCGATAACCAGGGACAGAAACACCAGATGCACGGTGGTCACCATGCCATCCCAGTATTCCATGATGGTCATGGCAGTAAAGATTTCGTTCTGGTTCAGCCACTCGGCAATGAAATCAGGCATCCGTTAACCCCCCTGAACCACGCCGACATTGGCCCGTTTATCGAGCCACTTGATGAACAGCTCAGACCCCGCCGTAAGGGCCAGATAGACAAATGCCACCGGAATGAAAAAGTGGAACGGCATGCGCTCCGCCTTGGCGGCTTCCTCCGCCACACGAACCATGTCGGTCAGGCCAATGATCGAAACCAGGGCGGTGGTCTTCAGCAGAACCTGCCAGTTGTTGCCCAGACCGGGCAGGGCATGGCGCAGCATCTGAGGCAGCATGATCCTGCGGAAAGTATGCAGGCGGGTAAAGCCGTAGGCGCGGGCGGCCTCAATCTGGCCGGTTTCAACCGCCAGAAAGGCACCTCGGAAAGTTTCGGTCATGTAGGCGCCGAAGATCAGCCCGATCGTTACCACGCCAGAGATAAACGGGTCGAACTGAAAGAAAAAATCGATTTCGTAAGCTTCCCAGATGTAGTCCGAGAGCATGTTTACGGCAACCTGGCCGCCATAGTAGAACAGCAGCATCATGACCAGGTCTGGCACGCCACGTATCAAGGTGGTGTAAGTGGTGGCGATGCCTCTGGCAACCCGGCTTTGCGACAGTTTGGCAGGCGCGCCAATCAGTCCCAGGACAACCGAGAGGGCCAGAGAGAGGAAGGCCAGCTCAAGGGTAACGATTGCCCCGTCTATCAGGGCCGGGCCATAACCTTTCAGATCAAGCATGGGAACGTCCGGTAAGCAGAGGCGGCCTTAACGGCCGCTCCAGGCAGATTTACATCTTGATGTCGTAGGCGAAGTACTTCTGCATGAGGGTGTCGTAGGTCCCATCTTCCTTCAGGGTGCGAAGGGCTGCATTCACTTGCTCTGCGATATCCGCGTCTCGCTTGCGCATGGCAACGCCAACACCCTCACCCAGCTTTACGGGCTCACCAACTTCCTTGAAGCCTTCCTTGGGCAGTATAGTCTGCTCGCCTACCGGATAGTCTACGAAGACGACATCCAGACGCTGGCCTTCAAGGTCCAGAACCATGTCATCGGCGGTTGTGTAACGCTTGATGGTCACAATGCCGCCCATGTTTTCGGTTACGTGGGTGTCCATGGTGGTGCCACGCTGAACGCCCACGGTCTTGCCCTTCATGGCGTCCATGTCGGTGACGTCGGTGTTGAAGCTCTCAGGGCCGAACCAGCCACCCGGGGTGTTGTAGTACGGCTCGGAGAACAGAACCCGCTCGGCCCGCTCCGGAGTGATGGACATGGAAGACATGATCAGATCAAACTTACGCGCCAGCAGACCCGGGATCATGCCGTCCCATGACTGAATAACGAATTCGCAGTCAGCGTTCATTTCTTCACACATGGCTTCGGCCAGTTCCACTTCGAAACCGGTCAGCTCGCCGTTCTCGTCTTTGTACTCAAACGGCTCGTAGGGCACGTCGAATGCAATGCGGAGGCTACGTTCCTGGGCCTGTGCACCGCCTGCAATCAGGGCGAGGGCGCAGCTTGCTGCAACAATCAGTTTTTTCATGTGTCACTTCTCCAGTGGTTTGCCTTTTGGGCTTTATTTTTGATGGAAGTTTTTGGTTCCAGCATTTTATTTTTCACCGGTTCAAGATAGCACCGAGTGTCAGAAGTTGGGAGTCAGGAACTGCTTCATGCGTTCCGAATCCGGGTGATCAAACACTTTTTCGGGGGTACCCTGTTCCTCGATCACGCCCTGATGCAAAAACAGGACCTGACTCGACACATCCCTTGCGAACGCCATTTCGTGGGTAACCACGATCATGGTGCGGCCTTCCTCGGCCAGGCTTTGCATAACCTTCAGTACTTCCCCCACCAGCTCAGGGTCCAGCGCCGACGTGGGTTCGTCAAACAGCATGACTTCCGGTTCCATGGCCAGGGCCCGGGCAATAGCCGCCCGCTGCTGCTGGCCACCGGACATCTGGGCCGGGTAGTAGTCCTTGCGCTCGTAGATGCCCACCTTGTTCAGATAGGCTTCCGCGCGCTCGATGGCTTCCTTCTTGGGAACCTTGAGCACGTGGATCGGCGCTTCAACGATGTTCTCCAGCACCGTCATGTGAGACCAGAGATTGAAGCTTTGGAACACCATGGAAAGTTTGGCGCGGATCAGCTCAACCTGCTTGTTATCCGCGGGAATGCGTTCGCCCCTGCGGTTGGTCGTGAACTTTATTGGGTCGCCGTGCACGATAATGTCGCCGGAAGTGGGGGTTTCCAGCAGGTTTATACAACGCAGGAGGGTGCTCTTGCCGGAGCCGGAGCTGCCGATCAGGGAAACCACGTCGCCTTTGCGGGTCTCCAGTGAAATACCTTTGAGCACTTCAAGCTGGTCAAAGGTCTTGTGAATGTCCCTGCAGATCAAAGGCGACTGGTCCGCCATGGGTGACTCCTGGGGCTGTAATTCAAAGGCGCATGTTTTACGGACTGTGGATACGGAAATCAATCCCTTAAAGAGAGCGTTTTACCGAATTTCACCGCCGTTCGCTGCATGACATTGTGGTCGAATGATTGTTCAATGCAAGCTTTTTGCCATGCTAGGCTTCTGCCCGCAAATGATCATTCGCTTTGTCCTGTTCAATGGGCAGCCTGATCAGTTTGCCTCCGTCTTTCTCCATGTCTCTCATGGCCTCACTGACAAACCGTACGTGGGCCATCGCCACCTTCTGGGCGTTGGCCGGCTTGCCAGCGATGACGGCCTCATACAGCTGCCGGTGCTGGCGGACGATTTTCTTCCGCATTTCTTCTCTCGGGTTCAGGTTGGCAACCGAGGCCTGAACGGTCAACAACATCATGTTTTTCAGGCTGTTGAGCACATGCACCAGTACCGGATTATGGGATGCCTCGACAATCGCAAGATGGAAACCATGGTCGAGACGGGCGTTACGAAGCGGGTCGGTATCCTCAAGCGCCCGGAACGCCTTCGTGATGCGATGCCGGTCGAGGCGGGTTGCCCGCAGGGCAGCGAGATAGGCGGCCTGGCCTTCCAGTTGTTCGCGTACTTCCAGAAGGTCGAAAAGTGTGCGGGGATGTCCCTCGAAAAGATGCATCAGCGGACTCTGTTCTCCCAGCTCGCTCGCGCCGGGCACCATGCTGGCCACAAACGACCCCTTGCCGTGGCGGGTCTCAATAACGCCGCGGCCCTGAAGCTCATGCAGGGCTTCCCGGATCACTGCGCGGGAAACACCCAGCCGGGTCGCCAGTTGGCGCTCGGACGGTATCTTCTGCTCCGGAGCCAGCCCGCCGTCGAGAATAAGGCGTTCCAGCCGATATGAGATTTCCTGGGAGATTGCCATTTGGGGGCCTGTTTATGCTCTCTGGTCTGACCAGTGAATGCTTCTGATTGTAGGTGTTTCCGTTCTCAGCTGATGTGCGTCCGAGCCCGTTAAATATGGCCGATTCAGAGTATTTCGTCCATTTTTAATACTTCAAAAACTGGTCAGACCAGTGCTCACCGAACTGGACTAAACCCGGATTGGCTACGAATATCATTCTAATGTCGGCCTGCGCCGGCGTTGCCATAGACGCTGATAAAAACAAAGCCAACGGAGACGTTTCGATGAATTCGAAGAATAACATCCGAAATAGCTGTGACACTGGCGAGACCCCACCTCGCAGAAGTTTCCTCAAGACAATCGCCATGGGCGCCACTCTGGCAGGCGCAATGCTCATGGGCGCAGGTCAGGTCCAAGCTGCTACCACGTGGAAAATCCAGTCGACCTGGGACGCGGGTACGGTGGGCTACACGCTCTTCGAGGAGTGGTGTAAGAGTATTGAGGCCAAGTCCGGCGGAGAGCTCAAGTTCCAGTGCTTCCCGGCCAAGGCGGTTGCTGCCGACAACAACGCGCTGTTTGACGCTGTTCGTAACGGCGTGCTGCAGGGTATGAACCCGTTCACCCTGTACTGGGCGGGCAAGATCCCTGCCTCTGTGTTCCTGTCTTCCTACCCAGCGGGTCCGGATCAGCCCCATCAGTGGGACACCATGTTCTACTCCATGGGTATGCTCGAGAAGACCCGGGAAATCTACAAGAAGTTCGGCCTGTTCTACGTTGGCCCGATCCAGCACGATGCCAACATCATCCATTCCAAGCAGCCGGTAAACAGTCTTGACGACCTGAAAGGTATGAAGATCCGCGTACCCGGAGGCATGGTTGCCGAGGTTTTCCAGCAGTTTGGCGTGTCCACGGTCAGTCTGCCGGGCTCGGATATTTTCCCGGCTCTCGAAAAAGGCACCATTGACGCGGCGGACTTTGTAGGTCCTGCGGTCAACTACGAGCTGGGCTTCTCCCAGGTTACTGACTACATCATCTTTGGACCTCCCGGCGTGATGTCTATCTACCAGCCGGTGGACCTGATGGATCTGACCGTCAGTCTGCGTGCCTGGAACTCTATCTCGCCTGAGCTTCAGCAGCTGGTTGAGGACGAGGTTCGGATCTACTCCCAGAAGCACTACCTGGCCATCCAGGCGCGCAACATCGAGGCGATGGAGAAGTTCAAGGCGGATGGCGACACGGTTACCCGCCTGAGCCAGGAAGATCTGGAAACCTGGCGTAAAGCTGCGATCCCCATCTGGTTCAACTGGGCCAACAAGAATGATGACGCGCGCGCCATCCTGGATATCCAGCTGAAGTACATGATGAACGACACGGTTGGCTACATAACCGAAGAAGACATCAAGGGCTTCTGAGTTCCAAAGCTCAAATAAAAAACGACACACGAGGAAGGCAGGGTTAGCCGACTAAGGATTAGCCCTCCCTTCCTCGCTCTTTGATCTGGGTGGTAACAACATGTCTGATCTGAGTTCCTTTGGCTTTGTTTTGCCGCACTGGTTCTACTGGGGCTGGCTTGCGGTAATGCCATTGCTCATGATGGCTTGGGATAAGTGGAGCAGTAAGCACGGCGGAGATGACGCCGAGCCCGAGAAAACGGTTTCCGAGCTGCAGTCTGAAGAAGATGATCCTCTTGCTCACTTTGAGTACGAGGGTAACTGGTTTACGAAAATCGTTGACTGGATGTGCGAGAAGTCAGGTCTTTTCGTTGCGTTCTGGACCATCAACGCCGTGCTTTTCTATTTCTTTGAAGTGGTGATGCGATACATCTTTAACATGCCAACGATCTGGGTGCATGAGGCCAGCTTCCTGATCTTCGGTATGCAGTACATCCTTGCCGGTGCCTTTGCGCTGTTGCACGGAGCGCACGTTCGGGTAGACGTCGTCTACAACTTCCTGCCGGTTCGCGGGCGCGTGGGCATGGATATTTTCACCTCCATGTTCTTCTTCATATTTGCAGCCGTTCTGGCCACCACATCCTGGACCTTCTTCCAGGACTCCCTGATGATGCAAGAGACCACTGTCGAGACCTGGGGTATCCAGTATTACCCCGTGAAAGGCGTGATGTTTGTGGGCGCAATCCTGTTGCTGCTCGCCGGCTTTTCGAAGCTGCTTAAAGACATCGTACTGTTCATCCGTCTCGGTCAGGAGCGCACATCATGAGTACAACAACTGCAGCGCCCAGCAGCGGCATGGCCGGAAAACTGGGTACATGGTTAATGATCATCGCCACCGTGGGTCTGGCGTTTGTCATCTGTGTTGAACTGATCAACATTCTCTTTTATGACCCATGGAGTGATGACAAATTCCTCTTCAAGCTCTCGGGTAGCTTGTCCGGCGTCGAAATCGGGCCGTTGACCTACCTGATGTTTGGATCTCTGGCTGTCGCCCTGATGATGGGGCTGCCGCTTGCTTTCGTGACCGGTGGTCTTGGTGTCATGTTCATCTACCTGGTGGGTGACGCCATGATGTTGAACATTGTCCCCGGCCGGATCTTCCCGTTGATGGCAAACCCCGACATTGCTGCGATCCCTCTGTTCATCTTCATGGCGTCGATGCTTGAACGCGCGGGCCTGATCGAAGAAATGTTCAGCGTGGTTTACAAGTGGATGGGCGGCATCAGTGGCGGCCTTGCTGCTGCAACCATTGTCGCCTCTACGATTCTGGCTGCGATGGTCGGTGTTATCGGTGCCGCCGTTGTCACCATGGGCATTATCGCACTGCCGGCCATGTTGAAACGTCATTACGACCACAAGATTGCCATCGGCTCCATCATGGCGGGTGGAACCCTGGGTATCCTCATTCCGCCTTCGATTCTGGCCATTCTGTATGCCGTTGTTGCACAGCAGTCTGTGGGCGAGCTTTATCTGGGCTCTCTGTTGCCCGGTCTGATGCTCTCCGGTCTGTACCTGACTTATGTTCTGGTGCGCAGCTGGCTGAATCCGAAGCTGGGCCCGCCCATTCCGGTGGAAGACCGGATCAGTCTGAAAGAAAAGCTCAAGCTTCTGGGCAACCTGATTGCACCCCTTGCACTGGTTGGTCTGGTTCTGGGCCTGCTTTTCGGTGGTATTGCCACGCCGGTTGAAGCGGCTGGTATCGGTTCGTTCGGTGCCATTATCGTTGCGATGATGCACAAGAAGTTCTCGATTGCCGGCCTTCGCGAAGCCTCCGTGACCACGGCCAAGGCGTCTGCCATGGTTCTGTGGATCATGTTCGGTGCATCGGTATTCGTCGGTTTCTACATCCTCCAGGGTGGTCAGCAGTTTGTCACCGACGCCATACTTGGAACCGGCATGTCGGCGTACGGGATCCTGCTCCTGCTGATGGTCTTGCTGGTGGTTCTGGGTATGTTCCTTGACTGGGTTGGTATCCTGCTGCTGGCAGTGCCCATCTTCATTCCGATTGTGAAGGCGCTGGAATTCCCTGGCTTGTTCGGCTTCCCGCCGGTAGCCGGTGACGACGTGGTGCTCTGGTTCGGTGTGTTGTACCTGGTGAACATGCAGATGTCTTTCCTGAGTCCGCCGTTTGGTTACGCACTGTTTTACATCCGCGGCGTTTGTCCTCCGGAAATCTCCATGGGTACCATCTTCAAGTCTTCCCTGGTGTTCCTGGCGATTCAGGCGTTCGGACTGTTCATGTGTGTCCTGATCCCCGGCATCGTAACCTGGCTGCCAGGGCTGGTTTACGGTTAATCAAATCAAGGAGTAAAGCTTTATGTTGACGATCAAACGACTGGACCTTGCCGAGGCGCGCATCCTCATTGAGGGCGCGGCTGAAAAGGCCCGTGAAATCGGTGTGCCCATGTGCATCGCTGTGGTGGACGAATCCGGCAATCTGGTGGCCTTCGAGCGCATGGACGGCGGCAAGATCACCAGTGTGACCATTGCCCAGGACAAGGCCTTCACGGCGGCTGCGGCCAAGAAAGCCACCCATGACTACAACAAGGTGAACGTGCCCGGCAGTCTCGCTTTCGGTATCCACACCGAAGTTGGCGGGCGCATCAGCTCTGTTGGCGGTGGTCTGCCGGTGATCGTCGACGGCGAAGTGGTGGGTGGTATCGGAATCAGTTCCGGTACCCCCCAGCAGGATATGGACTGTGCCCAGGCCGGTCTTGACCACTTTGAAACAAAACGCGGTTGATGACTGTCACACTGACGTAATTCGAACCCAGAGAGTGCTATGACTACCAAGCCGAAAGTCAGCAAAGCCGAGCTGGCGGAGCAGTTCCGGGCGTTTATCGACCCGGACTACGTCATCACCGATGACGAAACCATGAAGCCCTACGAATGCGACGGCATGTCGATGTATTGCGAAATGCCGTTGCTGGTGGTGCTGCCGGAAACCGTTGAACAGGTGCAGCGGGTGATGCGCATCTGTAACGAGAACGCGGTACCTGTGGTGGCCCGTGGAGCCGGAACGGGACTCAGTGCCGGTGCCATGCCCAACAAGGAGGGCGTGGTACTGTCGCTGGCCAAGTTCAATCGCATCGTGGAGATTGATCCGCTGGCCCGAACGGCAAGACTGCAGCCCGGGGTGCGAAACCTCGCCATCAGCGAAGAAGCGGCCCAGTACGGTCTGTATTACGGGCCAGATCCTTCCTCGCAGATCGCCTGCACCATTGGCGGTAACGTGGCCGAGAACTCGGGCGGCGTGCATTGCCTCAAGTACGGTCTGACCGTTCACAACATCCTGAGCGTGGAAATGGTCACCGCCGAGGGTGATGTCGTGACCGTGGGCAGTGATGGTCTGGACGGCTGTGGGATGGACCTGCTTGCGCTGATGACCGGCTCCGAGGGGCTGCTGGGTGTGGTGACGGAAGTCAAAGTGAAGCTGTTGCCGAAACCCGAAGTAGCCCAGGTTGTCATGGCCGGGTTTGATGACGTGCAGAAAGGTGGTGACGCCGTGGGCGGGATTATCTCCCACGGCATTATCCCTGGTGGCCTTGAAATGATGGATGGCCACGCCATCATCGCAGCGGATGACTTCGCCCAGGCCGGCTACCCGCGGGACGCCAAGGCGTTGTTGTTGTGTGAAGTGGACGGCACCGAGGAGGAAGTTCACGAACACATTGCCCAGGCCGAAGAAGTCTTCCGCAAGCTGGGTGCCACTTCGGTTCGGACCTCTCAGAGCGAGGAAGAGCGAGCCCTGCTGTGGAAAGGCCGTAAGTCTGCGTTCCCGGCCGTGGGCCGGATTTCACCGGACTACTACTGCATGGACGGTACCATTCCCCGTCGTGAGATCGCTTATGTTCTGACGGAAATGGAGAAGATGTCCGAGGAGTTTGGTCTGCGCGTCGCCAACGTGTTCCATGCCGGCGATGGCAACCTGCACCCGCTGATCCTGTTTGATGCGAATGTGCCCGGCGAATTCGAGCGCACGGAGGCCTTCGGTTCACGCATCCTGGAAATGTGTGTGGAGGTAGGTGGCTGCATTACCGGTGAACACGGCGTTGGCGTTGAAAAGATTCGCCAGATGGCGGTGCAGTTCAACGATGAGGAGCTCCAGCAGTTCCACGACGTAAAGGCCGCGTTTGATCCCGCCGGTATCCTGAACCCGGGCAAGGGCGTACCGGCCCTTCGGTTCTGTCAGGAATACCGCTCCCTTGAGCACAAACAACACACGCACGAACATACGGAAGCCGCCCATGGCTGATATTTCCCAACAGTTGAAGGAGCAGGTGCTCCAGGCCCGGGACAGCGGGCACAAACTCAATATTGTCGGCGGTGGCACCAAGGCCTTTATGGGCCGGGAAGCCGACACCGATGCCGGAACCCTCAACGTGGGCGAGCATACCGGTATCGTTGACTATCACCCGGTGGAGCTTGTTTTGACCGTCCGTGCCGGCACGCCGCTGAGCGAAATCGAGGCGACTCTGGCTGAAGAAGGCCAGTGCCTGCATTTTGAGCCACCCCATTTTGGTGCCGCCTCCACGATCGGCGGCACCCTGGCCTGTAACCTTTCCGGTCCGGGACGCCCCTGGGCCGGCTCGGTGCGTGACCAGGTGCTGGGTATCCGGCTGCTCAATGGCAAGGGCGAACATCTTCGCTTTGGTGGTCAGGTCATGAAAAACGTGGCCGGCTATGACGTATCACGTCTTCAGGCCGGTGCCCTGGGAACCCTGGGCGTAATTACTGAAATCAGCATGAAAGTGATGCCGAAACCGGCCGCTTCCCTGACCCTGGTTCAGGAAATGGGCATGGACGAGGTGGTTCACTATATGAACAGCCGGGCGGCCGAGCCCAAGCCCATTACTGCCGCCTGCTGGGTGGACGGCAAGGTTTACCTGCGCCTGGCCGGTGCGAAATCCGGTGTGGAAGCCACCGCTGAAAAGTGGTCCGGCGAAGTGATGGAAGAGGGCGACCACTTCTGGCGACAGGTGCAGGATATGCACCACGAATTTTTTGCCGGTAACGACGTGCCTTTGTGGCGCTTCTCCGTTGGTTCGACAGCTGCCACACCGAAACTGGAAGGTAACTGGTTTATCGACTGGGCTGGTTCCCAGCGCTGGTTCCGTGGCGCCGGTGAGCTGAAAGATCTGGAGCCTGCGGCCCGTGCTGCCGGTGGCCAGGTCAGCCTGTTCCGTGGTGGCGATCGCACCGGTGAGGTGATGCACCACCAGCCGGAGGCCCTGAAGGGCATCCAGCGCCGCATCAAGAATGCCTTTGATCCGGACAATATCTTCAATCCCGGACGTTTATACAGCTGGTTGTAATTATGCAGACGAATCTGGTTCAACAATTTGCTAACACCAAGGAAGGCCAGGAAGCCGAGTCGATCCTGAGGGCCTGTGTGCATTGTGGCTTTTGCACCGCTACCTGCCCGACCTATCAGGAGCTGAACGACGAGCGTGACGGTCCTCGTGGCCGGATCTACCTGATGAAGATGTTCCTGGAAGGGGCGGAAGTTACCGAGAAAACCCGCGAGCACCTGGACCGCTGCCTGACTTGCCGCAGCTGTGAGACCACCTGTCCGTCCGGTGTCCAGTATGGCCGCCTGGTGGACATCAGCCGCGGCCTGATGGAAAAGGAGATGCCCAGGGAGCCGAAAGACAAGTGGCTGCGCTGGGCCCTGGCGCGGGTGATTCCCAACCGCCAGTTGTTCGGTGTTCTGCTTCGTCTGGGGCAGGTTTTCCGCCCGGTATTACCGGAAAAACTGCGCACCAAGGTGCCGCCCAGAAAGCAGGCCAGCCCCTGGCCTGCAGCCAGTCACAGCCGTATTGTGCTGGCACTGGCCGGTTGCGTGCAGCCTTCGGCCACTCCGAATACCAATGCAGCCGCCGCCCGGGTTCTGGATCGGCTCGGCATTACCATGGTGGAAGCCCCGGAGGCTGGCTGCTGTGGTGCCGTGAATTATCACCTTTCCGAGCACGAGAAAGGCCTGGAAAGAATGCGCCAGAACATTGATGCCTGGTGGCCCGCTATCGAAGCGGGGGCTGAGGCAATCATCATGACGGCTTCCGGTTGCGGCGCGATGGTTCAGGATTACGGTCATCTGTTGAAGGACGATCCGGTCTATGCCGCCAAGGCCCAGAAGGTGAGCGAGCTGTGCACCGATCTCGGCGCCTTTTTGCTGAAACAGGATCTGGAAAAGCTCAAGGTCCGGCAGGACCCGGGCAAGGTGGCATTCCATTGTCCCTGCACCCTGCAGCACGCAATGAAGCAGAATGGTGTGGTGGAGCAGGTGCTGACACGGGCGGGTGTTAACCTGGCTGCGACCAAGGACAAGCACCTTTGCTGCGGGTCCGCTGGCACCTATTCGGTGACCCAGCCGGAGATGAGCCAGAAGCTGCTTGGTAACAAACTGAAGGCTTTGACCGTCGACAATCCGGACCGCATCGTGACCGCCAATATCGGTTGCCAGATGCACCTGGAAACCAAGTCGCCGGTGCCGGTGCAGCACTGGATCGAGCTTCTCGACCAGTAGAACCGAAATCGGGGCCGGATGAGGTGTTCATCCGGCCCCGAGCCTATCTGCCCCCAAGTCCGGGGCTTTTTTCGCTATACTGCCCTGCCAAATTACCGAACCACAGGGAGTGGAACCGTATGCCAAGGATGATGGCTGGTCTTGTTTTGTCTTTATTTCTCACTTCAGCAGTCAGTGCCGAGGTATACACCTGGATAGACAGCCGGGGCGTAGCGCATTTTTCCGATTACCCGCCGGGAGAAATTCCCCATAAGCAGCTTGACGTGCAGGCGCCTGTCACGGTGCCGATGTCCGAGAATCTCGGGCAAGGCAAACGCGTGTCAGGAATCCGCAAAGAGGTTGAAGGCCTGCTTGCCTCCGGTCGCCCGACGGGCTCCGGAGCAACGGCAAAAGAAAAGGCCGATGCCGAGCTGGAGAAGACCTGCGCAACCTATAGAAGCAAACTGGAGCGGATCCAGTCTAAACTGCGGGCGGGCTATAGCAACGACCGGGGGAACAGTCTCCGGCAGCAGCGCAGGACGCTCAGCCAAAAGCTGAGCCGCGAGTGCATCCTGCGCTGATTCAGGCTGATATCAGGCGCGCTTGAAGCTGGCCAGGGCGACAGCGGCGGTCACAAACAGGCCGCCAAATACGCGGTTCATCTGCCGCTGGCGCCGGGCTGTGGTCATAAACCGGAACAGCTGGCTTGCCAGCAGGGCGTAGCCGAGCATTACCAGGCAATCCACCAGAATCAGTGTGATGCCCATGGTGAGCAACTGCGGGCCATGGGGTGCGCCTGCTACCAGAAACTGTGGAAACAGGGCCACCAGAAAGACCGTGGCCTTGGGGTTGGTGAGGTTCACGAACACGGCATTCCAGAACCGCTTGTACCCGCTAACGGGCTGGCGGTCATCGTCCATGGATTCCATCACAGGCTCTCGCCATTTAGAAATGCCCAGCCAGATCAGGTAGGCAACACCCAGCCATTTGATAACCGACAGGGCGATGTTGGAGGACGCGATGATGGCGCCGAGGCCGGCACCCACCAGCAGAATCTGGATGCCAAAACCAAGCTGCAGCCCCATGATTGCCGGCAGCGATCGGCGAACGCCGTAACGCATACCATTACTCATGGTATTGATCGCCCCTGCACCCGGGGACACACTGATCAGAACGGCTGCAACAAGGAAGGTCAGCCAGGCTGCAAGTGACATGATTTACGCTCCCGAAAAAGCCAACAGATACACGGTATAAGCCACGAAGGCAAGTAGCAGGGCGCTCCCTTCAAACCGGTTGACACGTCCGGGCCCGCGGAAGCCATAGCACATGGCAAACAGAACCAGGGTGAGGGCAGCCATTACCGGGAAGTCACGGGTGAGCACTTCTGGCGCCACCGGCATGGGGGCAATCAGTCCTGCAATCCCCACGACGGCAAGGGTGTTAAACAGGTTGGAACCCAGAATGTTGCCCAGGGCCAGATCATGCTCTCCTTTGCGGGCGGCAATGATGGATGAGGCAAGTTCCGGAAGTGATGTACCAACGGCCACGATGGTCAGGCCGATAACCAGATCGCTGATGCCAAAGGTGGTCGCCAGATCAACCGCACCCCACACCAGTATGCGGGAGCTGATAATCAACAGCAGCAGTCCGACCACCAGCCATAAAATGGCTTTGCGCACTGGCATTGCGTTCACTTCTTCGGTCATCTCTGTAGCGAGAGCATCGTCTGGTTGCCGAAGGCCCTGGTAGATGCTCCAGCCAATCAGTACAACGAAAGCCAGCATCAGACCGATGGCATCCATCCGGCTCAGATCTCCGTCCCACAGTTGCCAGCCGGCAAAGGCGGTGACCAGAATGAGAATGGGTAGCTCCTTTCGCATGACCTGGGAGTGAACGGCGATCGGCGCCAGCAGGGCTGTGATGCCCAGAATCAACGCAATGTTGGTGATATTTGAGCCATAGGCGTTGCCCAGAGCCAGACCGGGATTACCCTGCGAGGCCGCCAGTGCAGACACGGCCATCTCTGGCGCAGACGTGCCGAAACCCACCACAACCATACCGATGAGCAGTGGTGGCGTACCGAAGTGGCTGGCTGTGGTAGCCGAGCCTTCCACAAATTTGTCCGCACTCCACACCAGCAGAATCAGGCCTGCAATGATCGCCCCAATGGCCATCAGCATTTCAATCACTCCTTGTCATCAATTGCCGTCTCGGCAGCGCAAGGATTAATGGTGCCACAGGTTCCGGCAATAGGTACAAATGCGCTTCGACCATAAAACCGATCCCGCTGTAATTGATTTCAATCAACCCTCGTATGGCCGCAGCAATGTTAGTTTGGTTAAACATTGATCAGGAAAGGAGTTGATGACATGGCAAATGGAAATCAAAGCATCGTAGTCGCGTGTGACGGTTCGGAGCATTCATCACACGCCGCCAAAATGGCAGCAGAGTTTGCCAAAGCGACGAGCCAGCCACTCAAACTGCTTGCCGTCTTCCCCGGTACCAAGCTCGAGAGACTGATCGTAAGTGGCATACCGCAGAGTGACATTGACGAACAAGCCAGCGAATACGGACGCAAGGCATTTGATGCCGCGAAGCAGGCGGTAAGCGGGATTGTTGAGCCGGCGGAAGAAGTCCTGCTAAAGGGTGATCCGGCCAAGGAAATCGTCGAGTACCTCGATGAACATCCCGGCTCCCATATGTTTCTGGGGCGCCGCGGCGACTCTACGTTGAGAAGCCTCACTCTTGGCAGTGTGAGCGAGAAGGTCGTCAGGCATGCCCATCGTCCGGTGACGGTGGTTAGTGAGTAACCGGCAAAACTTGGTAGACTCTCCAAAGCCCGCATGAAGCGGGCTTTTTCATTTCTGATCCTCAATGCACTCCATGTTTCGCCACAATTCATGCGAAAAACAACCGAGATAGCTCTGTGGCAGAGACTTTATGCTGACCGGGTAAATTCAACGAAACGAGGTGGCTATGAAGACTGCAGAGTTGATTGAGAAGTGGCTTGATAAGTGCGACCTGGCGAGACTGGCCCAGGAGCGCTACGAAGAAGATCCGAGCCCCACCAATTACTCGGAACTGAAAAGGGCCATGTGTGAACGACGGCTGATGGAAGAGCGCATTGATCCCAGGGCTAGCAATGCCCAAAGAATCTCAGCGTGAGTCGGCTTTCTCGGGCCTCAGAAACAACAAAACCCGCACGAGGCGGGTTTTGTCTGAATTCTTAATGGTGCCCGGAGGCGGAATCGAACCACCGACACGGGGATTTTCAATAAACTGCGTTACTAAAAACCTATTAAAATCAATGGTCTATATTTATAGAATTATGGTATGCGATAAAGTATGCTACAGACTGTGGCGCAAACTTGTTCGCGCATATTACGTGGTGCTCGCTTTTTAGCCGGACGAAGCGACTGGTGTTTTGCGAAGCGAACGCTTTAGAGTGGGCATCCGCTGTAGCTCCAGTGTTCTATCCTGCCATCACTACCCACAGTAAAGGTTTGCCTGCAGATATTTTGATTATATTGCCCCCAATAGTTTTGCCATGTAAGAACGCGCTTTCCATCTTGTGTATTAATAGAAGAGTACGGCGCTCCCCAGCTAGAGAGTAACTCAGATTCCCGCGCTCCTACCCATGACTCCATAACAGATTGTGTTGTAGTACAACCACTCATCAGAGCGAGAATTAAAATTACGAAAACCAGTCGCATAAATTTCTCCCTAGCCAAGTCTTCTTAGTGTCTATCATTATTCCTTTTTAAATTGCGAGCCGGATTGCGCCTGTTGCTCAATTATTGCATCCAGTTCCCCAGCTTCGACGGCTTCCTTCAGTTTATCCAATGTGCTCTTCACTTCGGCTTCGCTGTCTAGCTGGATAGCGTTTTTTCCCTTTGCGAACTCTAGCGGCTTGCTGCCGTAGCGCACAACTAGGTTAACCTTGCCGTCCGCAGTTTTTGCCCACCACCGTTTAACACGCTTGGGCACTTCAACTTTCTTCTGATTGCCGTCGCTGTCGGTAACCCATTTCGTTTTTGTCGGTGTGTAATCACTGTCGCCGGCAAGGAGTAGTTGCTCTTCGATTTTTGCAATCAATTTTAGTCGTCTACTGAATATCGGGCTTTTATTATTCGTCCCCTTAAGCTCAACAAACTTAAAATTCTTCAAAAAAACCATACCTGCTTCCTCCATGTCTAAGTACATACAATGTACTTTCTGAGTGGAGCAGAAGTCATCCGAAAAATAGAGCATCAACCGAATATACTAAAAACCCAGCCTGGCATGCCGAACAGCAATCCCCATGCGCCAACGGGTCCAGTTATCACAAAAAATAAAGGAAAAATTCCAACTAAAAACATTCCAAAGCTGCCAATCTGAATTGCAACCCACAGCCAATAAATGCTGCCAATAGCAATTAAAATTCCTAAAATCATAAAAACAAAGCCCATTGTACCGGAAATGAGCTCTTTAAATGAATTCATAGTTTCTCACTCCAAGTTATACAAGATAAAATTTAGTTGAATTCGCCGTATAAAACTTTTGAAATAATTTTTTCGGCTTGAGTAATATATCGAGTTACCTGTACAGAAATGATTCTTCTTTTAGCTGCTTCGTCCAAAACGCTATCATCTAACGTTTTCTGTTTAAGGTAGGCTAAATCAATAGACTTCGCCAAATCAAAATTGCTAATTTTCTCGTTTTTTTCTTTCGAAAGTCGTTTGGCATCATATAAATCAAAAGATTTCTTTAAGGCACTCGGAACCGCCGCCTTATTTAGATGATAGCGTGCCCTGCTCTGTCTAGGGTTACGAACAGCTCTACCTTTTTCAGTTCTCATGTGTTTTTTTAGGAGTTTGTCAATTGCCTTATCCACGTGCTGACGCTGACGATTGAGAGGTATGCTGAGAACTAGAGTGTCAGCGGAGGCTATGGTGCGCTCGGCATCCGTTACGCTCTCTAACACGCTCACTGTACTAGTGTGCACGGGCTCCGCAAACAAGAATTCACCCCTACGTTCTCCAGTGCTTACAGGGGTTCGCCACCAGTCACAAAACGCTTTATATCTATCTCCTTCATACCGAACGTCCCCAAAATCCTCGTGCACCCTCCTCATTTTCTGTTCATTTTCGGTTGGAATGTCTGTTAACAGAATATCGTCAGCATTTTGCTCACAAAGCCGGACGTATTCGGTATTCAGTGTCAGCGCGTACCACCACCAAAAATATGGAGACTTTTCTGCTCTCTCCCTATCAGGTGCTTTGTAGGATTTGAACGTCGGGTGGGGTGAGATAAAAAAACGTAGCATATGTTAACAACGATTAAAGGTTCTATTGCTTGTTGGAATTCAAAAAACGTCGGTCAGTATATCATGTATTCATCGTTTGAGAAAACGATTCAATCAAAACGAGGATTGCATGATGAAAACTGAAATTTTGGATGTAGATGTTAAAGGCACAATGGCGTATACACTGGGCCAGTTGAGGGAAAAACATGGCTTATGGGAAGCACAAAAAGACAGAGCGGATAAGGTTCTACATCGATTGATGGGCGAGTGTTTATCTCTGTATCGGCTGTGTTGCAAATCAGAAGTTTATGAGCAAGCGCTAAAATCTTGTGTCGATTTCAAATTCGGAAAAAATACGAAGCTTACAATAATTATAAGCAAAGCGATATTCGGAAATTCTAAGAAACATTACGCGTACGCGAAGGCGCTGGACAAGGCTATTGAAAACCAGGTTGGAGTTGACGAGAACATGACAATGTTTGATTGGTTACAACAAGAAGGTGGAATAAATGGTGTAATAAGAAAAAGTAAAGAATATGATAGGAGCAAAGATAAGGAGTTCGGAGAATATGTACTCGACGGGTATTACAATTTTGACAGAATGAAAGATAGCTTGAAGCCATCGTTTACGTTTGAGAACAAGCATATCTGTAATATTGTTGACGAACAGGGAAGAAACGATTGTTTTTTGTACGCGGTAGTTGAGAGAGGTGGCGAAAAAGTAAAAATACAGCCTGTGCCGATTGCAAAAGACGAGGTTGTAAAGAAAATGTATTCAGTGTTTATGTCGTACCTCGCGGAGGTTGGTGGCGAAAAGTACTACGATGAATTTTGCCAAAAGAAAAAGCAGCGCGAAGAGGATCACAAGAAAAGACTTTTGAAAGCCAAAAAGGAGATGGTAGATGAGTTAGAGCGGATTGCTGACATGGAAATTGACTGAAATCCGGTTTACAATCACGCAAACGGAGCCTGTAAATAAATCTGTGTAACTGCCCACCCCATTACAGGTGGCCGTCCAGGCGGTCACCGAATTCGATAATAAAGCGATTCAATGCCGGCTTCCAATCACGGATCGGCATGGTCCATTTCTTTGAGGCCTGTTGGATCGCCAGGAAGGCCACTTTCAGGGCCGAGTCATCACTTGGGAACAGCTTCCGGCGCTTGGTCGCTTTGCGGATCACGCTGTTCAGCGACTCAATGGCATTGGTGGTGTAGATCACTTTCCGGATCGCCGGCGGGTACTCGAAGATGGTGATCAGGTTATCCCAGTGGCTTTGCCAGGAACGAGAGATCTGTGGGTATTGG
>NZ_FONF01000029.1:0-29016 GCF_900112835.1 Marinobacter sp. DSM 26671
CTGACCAGAAGGGTCGGCACACCACCATCGCTGCTCATATGCCCGAGTCCCATCGCCATGCCGGTGAGTGGTCGCCGGAACGGCTGATCGCCTGGGCGGCCAAGACCGGCCCCGCCACCGAGAAGCTTATCCGTACGGCGCTAGGGGCCCGCAAGCACCCGCAACAGGCCTATCGCTCCTGTCTGGGCATTCTCCGGCTGGGACAGAGCTACGGCGAGGCACGGTTGGAAGCCGCCTGCCAGCGTGCCCTGATGCTGGGCAGCTGCCGCTACAAGAGCATTGAGTCCATCCTCAAGCACCGCCTGGATCAGCAACCTCTGGAAGAGCAACAGGAACTGGCCTTGCCTGAGGGTTGGTAGACAAACGTGAAAAATAGTCTAAAAACGCCCCTAACCAAATGAATTAGTTGTAGTTTAGTCCGTTTTATTTCGGCTCATATTTTGGGTTCACCTGATCACCGGGCGTCCCTTGAGGGGTAAGCTCAGCAAGTTTCAAATCAAACAACTGCTGCCCTACCGGACGTCTAAAGTCCAATGTGTAATCTCCAAAACGATTGATATGACGGGTTCGGTACGGCGATAGCGCTTTCAGGACATCTTCGGTGATGGCGATTCCTTCCGCTGCCATATCGCGCAATACCCGGCTGAGAGCTTCGACGTTGTGCAAGATCAGCATATTCGCCACCAGGTGGTTGTACTTCACCACCTTTTGCTGCTCATGCCGGAGGTTGGCCGCAATGATGCCCTCGCCACCAAAAAAACTCCATTTTGCAAACCCGTTAAACTGCTCGTTCTTGTTGGTTGCGGCGTGAATGGTCTGACGTAATTCCACATTGTCGATGTAGTTCAACAGGAAACCGGTCCGCACGACCTTCCCCAGCTCCCGGAAGGCGAAATACAGTTTGTTCTTGCGGCTGTAGGTTCCCAGCCGCCTCAGGATCGTTGATGCCGTAATTTTACCAAGCTTGATGGACACGGCCACACGCAACATATCCGGGAGGTGTCGTTCAATCCGCGCCCAGTCTATATGACCGTTGAACAGCTCTTCGATATGCGCGTAACGGAACCGCCTGTCGGGCCGGTAGAAGTTCAGATCCTTGATATTCCGGATACGCGGCATCAGCTTGATCCCCAGTAGATACGCGAGCCCGAAAACGGGATAGCTCTGGGCCTGCGTATCACCGTGCAAGGTATCTGGCTGGATATCGCTCCGATTCTCAAGCAGTCCGTCGAGGATGTACACCGCCTCGTGAACGCCGCAGGGGATGAAATGACTGAACAATGCGATATAAGTGTCCGAGACGTGGTAGTAACCGATGCCGCCGTAACCGCCATAGCGGATGTGGTACTCGCTGAGCAGGTTTTGCTCGTAGAGGTTCCACTTGGTGCCGTCAGCGGCAGCCCGACGGCCTGTGCCCCAGTATCCGGGCAGTTCGTATTTCTTGTACGCGTTGATGACCTTGACGATAGCGCGATCTAGCCTGTCTTCAGTGACGTGGTTAAGGTTGAGCCAGGCTATCTGGCGACGGTTCAGTTGCTTGATGGAGTCGGCGGTCTGGGAGGGTCCCAGATTGCAGCCGTAGCAGAAAAGCGTAGCGATAAACCGCAACCGGGGGTTTTCCACGCGCCCCTCATAGCCTGATAATGGCCCGAATTCCCGATGTAATCCAAGCCAGCGCTCCGCATCGACCAGAACGTCGACGATGCTGCGGGTGCCAAGCCGCCGTGTGATGTCGTCATCGAGGGCCTGCCAGTTTGTTGGCAGCCCCTGTTTCTGACTGCGTTTGATTACGATGCGACCGTCTTCGATCACGGCGTGTGTGTTGTCCGGGAAGGCTGCGTCCACTGAGCGGCTCACCTGAGTCAATTGATCCTTGAGATGGCGACTGAGAGCCTTCGGTTCGATGGGAAGCTCCACTTCCAGCCCGTACTGATCAATTTCCTGCTCATAATCCGACCAACTCACCAGTTGATCGCGATGGTCATCGAAGCGATCCCCGTGAACAACCGCCAGATCCGCTGACTTCAGTTCCTGTTTCACCAGATTCAAAACGGCCAACTCAAAATATTTACGGTGAACCGTCACACTGTCCGGCCGGATGAAAATCAGACGGCGCCATTTTTCGAGCGTCCACTTGGTCTGCTGGATGCTTTCGACCAGAGCCGGCGCATGGACCCGCAAATCCAGCGTCTCGGCTTTCAATGAACGGGTCTTTCGGAGTAACTCGATCAGTTGCATCGACAGCATGTCGCTGGAGGTGCTTTGAAACGTCAGTATTTCCAGGCAGTTGTACAGAAGGCTGCGTTTGGTTCGAAACGGTCGCAACATGAAAGGCAGGTAGTTATTGCCGGCGTAGGCCAGATGCTCCTCACATTCGTCCAGCCACTCCTGGCGCTTGTCTCCGATAACGGCCTGAAGCGATTGCCACGGGTTTGGCTCGGCCTCCATGGCAGTCAACACGTCTTTAAAGCAGGACACCAGTCGATCGGTGCGCTGGGTCTGCTCCATTTGATAGGTAAGGAGATTTTGCTGAGCGGTGGTTTCCAGTTGCCTCATCAGCTTGATCATAAGCTCTGCGGTATCATCCAGCGCCTGGGCATACTGTTGCCGGATCAGGACCACCGCCAGGGCATAGCGTTTACGCGCAGGGATTCGAGCCATTTTGGCCACATCCAGCGCTCGTGCTTCGTGGGCGAACTGTCGCCGCTTGGTCACGGGAATTGATTTGACGCCCGGCAATTGCTCGACGATACCCTTCAGCCACTTGAGGTGTTGCAGATAGGACCGGATTTCTTTATTCGTCGGCTTTCGGATTTCTCGCTTCAGTCGTTGCCAGCCGCTGATCTCGATCCCCGGTGGCGATACCAGCAAGTCATTGACCAGTGCCTTTGTTTCGTCGTTGAGTTCGCTGACGATGGACCGGTAACAGCGGTCATTGACGGTGGCCCGGGCATCCTTGGCGAGCCTCAATAACACCGTAAAGCCGGGAATTTCGAAACGGTGACGCACCAACTCTTCCAGAAGGATATTGATGATATCGGTCAGCACTTCGCGGGACTCGGCGGCTTTCGTTGCTTGGCTCGATAGCCAAGCATGAGCCGCCTCGTCCAGCGTCCGGCTGCCTACATAAGTTCGAATCCACGGGATATGGCGTTTACGGGTGGCAGAACGATCATACTGTTGTCGTTGGGCTTTGGTCGGCTGTTTGTCGAGACCAAGGCACTGCGCAATGTGACGACGCAAATCGCCAGGCAAATCGACCGACGAGGAAAAGAACCCCTGTTTCTGATACGCCTTCAGGTGAAGCAGTAAAAAGAAGCGCTCCAGGATCGGCCGGGTGCGCCGACGAGCCCAGCGCTGTTCGCCGGACGTGGGCGTGTATACTGCATCAAGTTCCTGTTGCGGGATATCCGACCGAAACCGTGGATAGGCTGTTTCCTGAATAGCACTCATAACCGGCTCAATCCCATGCTTGCCCGGTGGCCGGGTCCTTGATCCGTGTCTCCACCCAGCAGGCTTTATCGGACGCAATGCGGTGTATCTCATCGATCAAGTCGTCCATCATTTCGTCCAGCTGCTCATCCGACGTTGCAGGCACCTCAATGCGGTAGTCCCCATTGTTCTGCTGTTCCATCTCGAACGGTTTCAGGCAGTGGGCTTCGATTACCGTGCGGGCCTGATGGTGTTTCCGGCTGCGAGGACGTTGCGGCTCCAGGGTGAGCTGAACGGTTAATGCCCGGTAACTTGGCTCGGATACGCTCGCCAGGCGTGGCTGACCGACAGACGACGCCACTTCGGTTGGGATTTGCATCAGGGCAAGCTCGAACGGCGATTTAGCTTCAATGTATCGCAAGGCGGTCTGGGTATCCCGCCAACCGACGTACTCCATCAGCGCTTTGAGTTCCCAGCCGGAAGCACTGGCCCAGGTGGCAAAACCGCGTCGCAGCGAGTGGCTGCTGAACGCTTCCACAGCGTCAATGTCTGCGTCGGCCAGAAGCTGGCGCAGCAGCGGCACGATGCTGTTCGGGTGCAATGAAGTATTGGAAATATTTCCCCAGCGATCAATCGCCCTGAATAGCGCACCGCTGGGCTGGTTCAAAAAGTCCAGCCAATCCTGACAGGCCTCCACGGGACAGCACTGCCTCAGAGCTGGCACCTTGTACAGGCGACCTTCGGCCTGACGATCCCCCTTGCTCCTCCGCAAGTACAAGGACATACCGGCAGCGGGGGCCAGCGTGACATCGTCAATGGTTAATCGACAGAGTTCGTCACTGCGAAAGGCTCGCCAGAATCCGAGCAAGACCATGGCCCGGTTGCGTAACCAGACCCCGAGGCGCCTTGAATCCTGCTGACGCGCCTGCGCGATCCTTCCGGCCAGCCACTGATCCAGTTGCTGTAGCTGGGTGATGGCCAGTGGCTTGGCTTGTTTTTGCCGGTACGGATGCTCTTCGCGTATGCCCTTGAGAACCGTGCGTACTAAAGGAGCTTTTGTTGGGTCTGGAAACCCCTGGTCCCGGTGCCAGCGTGCCAGTGCCGCCAGGCGCTGCTTCAGGGTGGCGGCAGAAAGCCTCTCGGCATGATCGGCGAGATAGCGAGCAACGCTGTCGGCGGTTGCGGGCAGAAACCCGCCCCAGGTCACCTCAAAATGCTCGACTGCGGATCGGTAGCTCCGTCGGGTATTGTCGCGGGTAGCAGCCTGAACGTACCGATCAACCGTCATTGGGCGCACCGACGTCGTCCGATTTCGGCAATGCTCTTGTCGCTTCCCTTATCCAACGTTCGGCTGCTTCGCACACGTGTTGATCGAGTGGTTCGGCTTGTTTGTGCATTTTTGATCTCCTGGTGCGGCCTTGGTCCGGGGCGGCAAATCGAGTCATATCGTACCGAGCATCGGTCAGTATAGCCGTCGAAATGAGCATCACAATGGATAACTCTGGATTATCACATGTCTGTAAAGCTGTACTTTCCAACGATCTTTCTGGTGTATATAGTACGTATTTACATAATACGTAACACAGTACGAAATAAACATGAGGACACGATCATGGCCCGAGGCGGCATCACCCAACCCCTGGTCGAGGACGCCCGTAAACGTCTTCTGGCTCGCAATGTTTACCCCTCCATCGACGCCATACGAGCCGAGCTGGGCAACACCGGCTCAAAGACCACCATCAGCAACCACCTGAAAGCGATCGAGGCGCGTGAAAGCGCTCGTCTGGACGATGAAGCGCTTCTGAGCAGCCACGTTACCGACTTGGTAGGCCAACTGGCTCGGCAATTACGTCAGGACGCACAGGAGACCATCGAGCAGGCCGAACAGCGCCAACAGGCCGAGGTGGCCGGCCTGCAGGAAGCTTTAACAGCACAGACCGCTGAAACCAGGCAACACCAGGCGCAAAATGCAGTGTTGGCTCAGGCGCGGGATGATTTACAGGCGGAGGTCCTTGGGTTACGTGAGGCGCTCTCGAAACTCGAAGGCGATAACCGCGCACAGGCCCAGCGCATTGAAAGTTTGACTGAGCAGGTTCAGGGCAAGCAACGCCAGGTGAATTCACTCGAAGAAAAGCACAACCATGCCCGGCAGGCGCTGGAGCATTATCGCGGTTCCGTGAAAGAGCAGCGCGAGCAGGATCAGCGGCGGCATGAGCAGCAGGTCCAGCAAGTCCAGGAAGAGCAACGCCACTTGCAACAAGCCCTAGTCGTGAAACGCGACGAGCAGACCCAGGCCACCCGGGAGATCAGCCGGCTGTTCACAGAGGTGACTGAAGTTCGAAAGCAGTCGGATGGGTTGACCCAGCAACTGGGCGAGCGGGAGCGCGAAAATCGTCGTCTGGCCGACAAAACAGTGCGGCTAGAGCAGCAAGTCGTGGCGTTACGCCAACGAAAGGCTGCCTTTGAAAAGCAGCAGCGCGTGAACGACCAACTGAAAGCGAAGGTGCAGCAGCTTGAAACCGAGCTGAGCGTGAAGAGTGAGCTGTTGGATCGCTTGAGCGCTGGCAACAATTCCCACGAGGTGAACAGAGTTTCTTGAAATTCCTCCAGACTATGTTTTAAAGCCTACTGCAAGGCTATTGTCGCTCAAGTCTCAGATGTTTTTCATTGGGGGAGCCCGAGTGGTTTGGATGACGGGTTTAGGGCGACGTGTTGTCCGATCTTTTGTTGTCCATCATGCCTAGCTGTAAAAATAAAAGTCGTTTTTTTTCCTCTGTTTCACGGCATACATGGCCACGTCTGCCCGCTCTACCAGCGTTTCCGCCCCCGCCCGTCTTCAGGGTACATTGCAATCCCGATGCTGGTTCCGATAGAGACACGAAGATCGGTGCCCTCAAACTGAAAAGGGGTTTCGAGCGAGTTCAGAAGTTTGCGTGCGACCGTTGCGGCGTCCTTTTTTTCGTCAAGCGAGGGCAACAGGACGGTAAATTCATCGCCACCATAGCGGGCAAGGGTATTTTTGATACCTGAAAGTTTGTGGAGATTGATGCCTTCGGCAGGTCAATCCAGCCTTTCCACTCTCCAATAAAACATCCCCGATTTTTTCCCGAGGATGGTTGCCGATATATGCGTGTCACTGGGCTTGTCCGCAAGCCCGTAGCACACATGCAAAGGCAGAAGGTGTTCTTCCCGGGGGTGGCAGAAGCGGGCGTGGGGCGCTCGCTCCCAGTGAGCCAGGCGCTCACCACGTTCCGATTCCTGCAGGGCGGTATCACCACACGTCTCTTCCAGCCAGTCCTCGAAAGCCTGATTACGAGCCCGAATCTCCGGCGTATCTGTCGCGAAAAACGCCCGCATGTTATGGAACGAGAACCCAGAGCCGATCACGAGCAGGTTGGCGTAGTCCAGCCCCTGCAAAGCACGACCAATCGCCAAGTGGGTGCTGGCATCCAGACTGTCTACCAGGGACAGCTGCACGCATGGGATATCCGCATCCGGATACATCAGCTTGAGCGGCACGAACAGGCCGTGATCAAAGCCCCTTCGATCATCAAGTTGCGCTGGGACTCCGGACTGTTCCAACGCCTGGTAAACCTGCCGCGCCAGCCCCGGCTCTCCCAGGCAGGGATACTCGATACTGTAGGCCTCCGGCGGGAAGTCATAGTAATCGTAGATAAGCTGCGGACTGGCCCCCGAGGTGATCATCGGCACTGACTCCTCCCAGTGGGCGCTGATAACCAGTATAGCCGACGGTTTGTGTAGCCTGTTGGCAAGCTCCGTGAGCCGCTCCACCATTTCACGGTGACCGGGATCCCCCAACAGCGGCATTGGCCCGCCGCCATGGGAAATGAACAGCACATCGGTTTCAGTTTTCATGGCGGTTGCTCCTGTGTTCAGAGTTGGCCCGGCCCTGCCGGCACAATACCCGTCGGGTTCAGCGCCTTGCTGGAGTAATATCCGGCCTTGATGCGATCAAGGTTGACCGTACTGCGTGAACGGTCTCAGTATAGGGGGCCTCAACTCCGTCGTCCGTGACAGGCGCCGGATCATCGGGTGCGAACTGATCAAACACGGATAAGTGGTGTTGATCGCGCGCCACCGCCAGTGAGGGCTGGATATTCTTATCCCTGCACGCCTGGACATTGGCTTTGCTGAAGTACCCTGTATCGGCCAGCAGATCCGTAACGGTGCCGAGGGCCGGGCTGCGGTGGTTTAGGGGTTTGAAGTCCAACGGTACGAAAACGTACGCTAAGGCCATTCGTCCAGCTCCGATGGCTGCTTCAACGGCCTGAGCTGTCCATTCAGCACCTGTTCAGCCAGGGTGAACGAGTAGTGACCCAGCATATTCACATGCTTGTGGCTGAGTGGCGACAATCTGGCTTCGTCCTCTTCTTTCGCGTTCTCGCCCTCGCCCTGTTGTCTCAGGTGATCCAGGGCGGCCTGCATGTATATCGTATTCCACAGTACCAGGCGTTGGTCACCAAGCCCAATGCACCAAGTTGGTCTTCCTGACCCTCCCGGTACCGTTTCCGGATTTCGCCACGTTGGCCGTGGCAGATGGCCCGTGCGACCGCGTGACGGCTTTCCCTGCGATTCAACTGGGTCAGAATCCGACGGCGGTAATCTTCATCATCCACGTAGTTCAGCAGGTAAAGGGTCTTATTGATCCGGCCCGCATCAATGATGGCTTGTGCCAGACTGGAAGGCCGATCACTTTTCAGTAGCGAGCGGACCAGCTCGGAGGCCTGCACGGTCCCCAGTTTGAGCGAACCGGCAATGTGCATCATGTCATCCCAGTGCTGTTCGATCTTGTATTGACGCAACTGCGGGCCAGCTCATCAAAGAGTTCGACAACATGGGTGTGGCTATCCGGTTCCTCGACGATGGGATCAGCACCGAGGGGACCATGGGCAAGATGGTAGTCACCATCCTGTCGGCCGTGGCCCAGGCCGAGCGTCAGCGCATACTGGAACGCACCAACGAGGACCGCCTGGAGGCCAAGGCCAAAGGGGTCAAGTTTGGCCGTAAACCCAGGGTGGACAAGGATAGAGTCCGTGCCCTGCACAGCCAGGGAGTGGGGGCTACGGAGATCGCCAGGAGGTTAAAGATAGGCCGGTCAACAATCTATAAAATACTGGCATCTGACCAAACGCAGTGATTTTGCTAATATCTACAGCTTGACTGTATCGCATTTGAGATACAAAGTAGAGTTACGCATGACAAACGGAGAATTCATCATGGCTCACACTTCAATGCTGCACGTTCGTGTGGACGACGAGCTGAAGGCTGATGCAGCGGAAAAGCTCGCCAGCTTCGGCTTGACGGTATCAGATGCCGTCCGCATCCTTCTAACCCGCGTAACCAAAGAGGGCGGATTGCCCGTTGGGTTAACGGCTGATCCGGAAGCCCATGACGCCTGGTTCCGCGATAAAGTGAAAGAGGCCCTGGCTGATGCCCGACCTACCGTTCCTCATCAACAGGTAATGGATGAGGCACAAGCGTTGATCGACAGAAAGCGTCGCCGTGCCTGAACTGGAATGGCTGGAACTGGCTCGTACCGATCTGCTAGGGATTGTCGATTACATCTCTGATGACAATCCCGATGCAGCACAGCGCGTAAAAGATGATATCGAGATGAAAGCTGAAAAGCTGCCGGAGTTCCCCACAATAGGCCGCCCTGGTCGGGTTGAAGGGACCCGGGAACTCGTCGCCTGGTCGAACTATATCCTCGTGTACCAGGAGGATGCCTTGACGGTACGAATACTGCGCGTGTTACATGCTGCGCAGCAGTGGCCGCCAACCGATTAACACCTGAATCAAGGGCTTTCTCCTCAGCCTAGCCGGCGAAGACCTTGATGAAGACCCTGCGACATATTCCTTGACAACTACCGGTCCGCAACGGCCACCAGCAGGCTGCATGGCGCGTGGGCGAGCAGCGAAGCGCCGACGGAGCCGTGCCACCACCGGGCCATCGCGCTCTGTTCACGGTGACCGACCACGACCAGATCCGCGCCGACCTCGTGCGCCATTCGGCCGATCTCCTCGGCGGGGTTGCCCGCAGCGAGGCGCGTGTCGACGGAAAGCCCCGCCCGCCGCAGCGCTTCCGCGCCCTCCGTCAGCACGCGGCGCACTTCCTGATATTCTCGCTCCGGCAGGTCTGAGGGTGCCGCCGCTTCAGCGAGCGCGACACCCAGTTCATGGGTGACGACGGCGAGGAGATAGACACGAGCCTGGCAAAGCGAAGCCAGCTCGGCCCCCTGGTCCAGCGCCTCACGGCCTTGCCGGCTGCCGTCATAGGCTAGGAGGATCGTCCTGTACATCGTGGTGCTCCTTTCTGTGATCGGGATGGAACGCCTTTCCCGGTCCTCTGCTCTAGACAGTGCTGCCTTCGGGGCTACATCCCTCGCCATTTGATACTTAGCTATCTATTGATTATAGTACAGCTACATAATGATGCAGGCAATGAGATGACGAAGCCACTTCACGATCAGGAACAATTCGGCCTTCGCCTCGGGCTGGTCGCCCGGCTGTGGCGCGCCGAAATCGACCGGCGGCTGGCCACCTTTGGCCTCACCGAGTCCCGCTGGTTGACCCTGTTACATCTCTCTCGCCTGCCCCAGGCGGCAACCCAGCGTGAATTGGCCGAGGCGGTCGGGGTGCGGGGGCCGACCCTGGTACGCGCGCTGGACCGGCTGGAAGCGGAGGGGCTGATCGAACGCCGCACGGAAGCCGCCGACCGGCGCACCAAATCGGTTCACCTGCGTGCGGAGGCTGCCCCTGTTCTGGAACGGATCGAAGCTACCACAGCGGCGGTGCGGGCGGAAATCTTATCCGACCTGTCCCATGCCGAGGTGGCGACCTGTCTGAAGGTCTTCGAGAAGATCGCCGACAAGCTGGGCGGCACCCCAAGGGCGATGCAGCCTGTGGACAAAAACTGATGAGAGCTAGAGCGTGAACCAGCATATGACCCACCGGGAACACCAGGACGACGATCAGGAAACCGATCTACGCACCGCCCCCGACAAGAAGAGGGAGGCTGAGTCAGAGACGGCTTTACCTCCTGCCCGCCCTCGGCCATGGCGATGGTATGGCGCGATCCTGGCGACGCTGATCGTTCTCGGAGGTGGCGGCTGGTGGCTGTATCAGCAGCTCACCCATGTCGTTGTGACGGATGCCCGTGTCGCCGCCGACATTGTTGCCATGAGCAGCCGGGTTCCCGGTTGGGTGACGGTACTTGAAGTGACCGATGGCGATGCCGCGCAGAGAGGCAGGGTTTTGATCCGGATCGACGACCGGGAAAGCCGTCTCCGTGTCGAGGCGCTTGACGCGCAACTCGCCGGGATTGCCCGCCGCCGCGAGGAGATCGAAGCGCGCATCGCACTCACCGACCGTCAGACACAGAGCCGCATTACCGCCAAACAGGCAGCGGTGAGGGCGGCAGAGGCCAGGTTGGCAGCAGCGGCAGCGCAACTCGATCTTGCCAGACAGGAGAATGACCGGGCGGAGAAGCTGGCGCCGAGCGGTGCCATCAACCGTGCGCGCCTGGACCAGACGCGGGCGGCGCTGGAGACGGCAAAGCAGCAGACATTGAGCGCCCAGGCGGACCTGGAAAATGCCCGCGCCGCCCTGGCCGAGGCTGAAGCCGCGCGCGGGGAACTCACGGTGCTGCGCACCCAGCTCGCCGAACTCGGCCCGGAGGAGCAGCGGCTACGTGCACAAAAAGCCCAGGCCGAACTCGACCTGGAAGATCGCACCATCGTCATGCCATTCGACGGCGTGGTGGACCGGGTATTTGTGGACAAGGGCGAATATGTCACCCCCGGCCAACGCCTGCTGATGGTGCATGATCCCGAGCGGGTGCGTGTCGAAGCGAACGTCAAGGAGACCGACATCCGCTTCTTCCGGCCGGGAAAGAGCGTGATGATCACTGTCGATGCCCTGCCGGGGCGGCGCTTTGAGGGCAGGGTCACGCGCGTCGGGCAGTCCGCCACCAGCGAGTTCGCCCTGCTGCCCAACCCCAACCCGAGCGGCAATTTCACCAAGATCACCCAGCGCCTGCCAGTGCGCATCGCGGTGCAGCAGGACGGCGGCGAACTCAAGCCGGGTATGATGGTGGAGCTGGAGGCGAGAGCCGATGACTAGCGCGCCCCGGCCGGACAGTATCGAGGGGCTATTCGCCCGTTTCGGCCCGTCCTATCGCTGGCTGGTCACAGCGACGGTCATGATGGGCACGATCGCCACTATCCTGACCGCCACCATCGTCAATGTAGCCCTGCCGGATATCATGGGCGCTTTCGGCATGGGCCAGGACAAGGCGCAACTTCTCTCCACCGGCTTCCTCGCCGCGATGACCGGGACCATGCTGCTCAATGCCTGGATGGTCGATACCCTCGGCCAGCGCGCGACCTTTATGTTGGCGATAACCATCTTTATCGCCGCCTCCATCATGGGTGGGCTCGCCCCCGCCGAGGGCGTGCTGATCCTGGCCCGTGTTTTACAAGGCGGCGCGGCCGGCATCCTCCAGCCGCTCGCCATGCAGACGATCTTCCAGGTCTTTCCGCCGGAGAAACGCGGGTCGGCCATGGGAATTTACGGCATTGGCGTGGTGCTGGCCCCGGCGCTTGGCCCGACGCTTGGCGGCATCATGGTCGACAGCTTCAGCTGGCGCTATGTCTTCTTCATGGCCGTGCCCTTCTGCTTCATCGGCCTGTTTATGGCCGCGATCTTGATGCCGGGGCGCGCAACCTCCGGTCCGCCGCGCAAATTCGACTGGATCGGCTTTGGACTGATGACGGTGTTTCTCGTGACCCTGCTCAACGGGTTGTCGAACGGGCAGCGTGACGGCTGGATCTCCGACCCCATCCTGCGCGACTTCGCCATCGCCCTGGTCGCGGGCATCGGCTTCATCGTCTGGGAGCTGCGCACGTCCGCACCCATGCTCAATCTCAAGCTCTTCACGAACCGGGTCTATGCGGGCGCCTCCGTCGTGGCCTTCATTTTCGGAGCAGGCATCTTCGGTTCGACCTTCCTGATCCCGCTGTTCGTCCAGACGATCCAGGGCTACACGCCGACCCGCTCGGGCCTGCTGCTAATGCCGGCGGGGCTGATTCTGGCCCTGGTCTTCCCCATCGCGGGGCGGCTGACTGACAGGACACCCGCCTATGCCACGGTCATGTTTGGGCTTGTGATTTTCGCGTTGTCATCGTTTCTTATGAGCAACGTGGATACCAATACCTCGTTCTGGCTGTTCGCCTGGTGGATCATGCTGGGGCGTATCGGCCTTGGTTTCATCATGCCGAGCCTGAACGCCGGCGCCCTCAAGGCGCTCCCCATGACGCTACTCAGTCAGGGCTCCGGCGCCATCAACTTCGTGCGCCAACTCGGCGGGGCGTTTGGTGTCAACCTGCTCTCCATCGCTCTGGAGCGGCGATCTCAGCTCTACGTAGACAGCTTCACGGCGGCACAGCATGCAGGCAACAGTGCAACGACCGCTATGCTGCACGAAGTAACCGGCTTGTTTGCACAGGCTGGCGTGCCGGAGGCGATACGCCAGGCCGGGGCGATGAACTATCTTGGCCGCGTGATCTACAGCCAGGGCAACATGCTGGGGTACCGGGACAGCTTCTTTATCGTCGGCGCGATCTTCCTGGCCGCCCTTGTTCCGGCGCTGATGATGCGCCGGAGGTCCACGCCTCCGGCGCTGCCGGCCAGCGAGGCCATGCGTCACCCGCCATCGTCGCAGAACGCGATTCAGCAGAGTCGGTGACGCACGTGTCAAGGGGCCACCTCACGAAACGGAAAATAGCGTACGTTAAGCCTCTCGCGGCGTGCGGAGCGGGCCACACCGGGCAATGACAGCCGGGAAGCGCTAGAGGGGTATGACCAGTGGCAGGAGGAAAGGGCCACTTGAAATATATAGATGCCTAATGTTTATACTATAAAGTTGTTTCACCCGATTCTGACCAACCAACCATGAGATACGCCCATGAAAATCGTTAAAGTTCAGGACATCATTGGTACCGAGCGTGAAGTCAGCGACAAGCAGTGGACCAGCCGCCGCCTGCTGCTCAAGAAGGACGGAATGGGATTTTCCTTCCACGAAACCATCATCAAGGCAGGCTCCGAGCACACTTTCTGGTACAAGCACCACCTGGAAGCCGTTTACTGCGTTGCCGGTAACGGGCGCATCAAGGACCTCGCCACGGGTGAAGTTCACGAGATTACCGACGGTACCCTCTACGCCCTGGACAACCACGACAAGCACACCCTGTACGGTGGCACCGAGGACATGCGCCTGATCTGCGCCTTCAACCCGCCGGTGACCGGCCAGGAAGTCCATGACGAGGACGGCGCCTACCTGTCGGACAGCAGCGATAACTGATCCGACTGACTGCCGATCTGATCGCTGGGACACTGCCAGAGCGACTGCTGGCGGTAGCGCTGTTGCTTTGACTGGTACGTCCATGCCGGCGAATCCAGATCATGCCTGGACACCTTTATTGATGACACCGTCCATAGCGATCTGCCAGATAAAATCACCAATGGCGTCGAGTGAATGGACTCCGTTCCGGTCGAACCAGGTTGCAACCCAGTTGAGCGCCCCAAGGCCGATCAGGCGAAGCAAACGGCCGTCAACATTCTGCCGGACCACGCCCTGCGCAATCATTGTTTCGAGGATACCGGCCCACAGGGACTCGTACTGGTCACGCAGTTCGATGATTTCCTTACTAGCCTCCGGGCCCAGCGCCCGCCATTCAAACAACAGCACGTAAACCGCATCCGAACCTAACAACAGGGCTCGCAGATGTGCGTTGATACAAAGACGCAAACGCTCAACCGGGTCGTCCGAGCTGGCGTAAGCCGACTCGACCTCTGCGGTAACCAGGTCGACTCCCCGGCGCATCAGCTCGACAAGCAGCGCTTCGGCAATCTACTTGAGCGACGTCCTTTCAAAACCTTTCTCACGAAAAAGCCTGGCTGAGTTAAAGACGATCTGTGGCGTCAAGAGGGCCAATGTTCCGAAAAAACAGTTTAAGTAAGCTTTTTTGCTGAACAGCATCTGACCGCCTCAACAAGCGCTGTATAGATGTACTGACAACAATAACGAGAAAACGGAGCATATTAATGCCTAAGACTCCCCTTTTTACTAAGGGCCCTACCTCTTGCCTTGCAATCGCAATTCTGTCCGCTGGGGGTTCTTTTCCCACTCAGGCCAGCATGGGCAACATCGGCACCACCTACGGGGTAATGGCAGCCGACGTGGCTACAGCGCAATCCCTGTCTATGTTCAACGATCAGGTGTCTGCCACTTACTATAACCCGGCTTATCTGACAAAAGATCCCCGGGGAGAGCTGACCCTAGGCCTGCTTCATGCAGAACAGGAACTGAGAGCGGATGGCCCCCTGCGGGATGGCGACGTACTCGCCGACTCACCGAGTCAGCATGTGCTCATCGGCATGAAAACAAATCTTTCTTCCTTGACCCGTTTTAAGCACCCCATTTACTTTGGCTTCATCGCGGGAGTAGAGAAGTATGGCAAGGAACTGCTGGCCTTCAGTTCAAACACATCAGAAAGCGGCCAGTTCATGGAGTATGGCAGGGAACCCCTGTTCCTCAATATCGGTGGTGCCACCAACATCTGGCGAGGTATTGACGCCGGAATCTCGGCAAGAGTCACCCTCGAAGCCACAGCCAAGCTGGATACGTTATCGAACCTGGCCGGTGAGACACGACGTGAGCGCCTGTCAGTCAATGCCGAACCCTCTGTAAAGTCGATTCTCAGTACCTCCATCGACTGGGGCAAAACTTTCTGCCCTGAAAGCGGCTGTTGGTTGAGCGGCTGGGAAACGGCCCTTGCTTACCGGGCAGAATCATCGGCTTCCACCAGTATCGACGCAAACGTCATTGTCGACCAGACGATTCCCGATCCGGGGCTTGCGCTTGCGGTTACCACGATAGACTCCTTTCAGCCGGAAATCTGGGTCGTCGGCACCCAGTATAAAGGTGACGGCTGGCGTATTGGCGGCAGTGTAGAACAACAGAACTGGTCAGGCCTGGAAGATAAATTTACCAGCGACACCATCAAGGATCAGAACAGCCTTTCCCCCGCTGCCCGTATGCAGTTTGAGGACACCCTGACTCCCCGCCTCGGTGGCGAGTACATGCTGAACGACAATTTTACCTTCCGTGCCGGCGTCGCCTATGAAGAATCCCCTCTGAAAACCACCCGAAACCCGGAAATCAACTACCTGGACACAGACAAGATTTCTGTCGGGCTTGGCTTAAGTGCCACCTACAACCGGACCCGTCTTCTGGCCTACCCCGTTCGCGTGGACCTCGGTTACCAGTACCAGATGCTGCAAGAGCGTGACTTCACCATTGTCGACTTCAATGGCAATGAAGAAGACGTTACTGCAGACGGCGATATTCACGTGTTCAGCGGCTCAATTACGCTGAGATTTTGAAGAGGTACGGCATGAAAAAAACCACTATTGCATTGATTGTCACCACAGCACTCGCAGGCTGCGGGGATAGCGGCGACCAGCAGACCGTTACCCGGGCTCCGACACCCGGATCGCTGACATTTACCTATCCGGCTGACAGTACGCCCCCGGGCGGCGATCAGCCCGGTGTCACGTCCACCGTTCCCACAACAACACCTGTCTTCCTGCGTTTCAACAAGTCCATCGACACACCGCTGACCGACATTCCTGACTCTCTGATCCTGAGGGATGCCACCGGGAACGAGGTTACCCTCACAGACGTGATGTTCACTGATGAAGACAAGATGGGGCTTGCGGCAAAGCCGGACAAGGCGCTTGCACCGGGAACCAGCTACACCCTGACCGCAGAGGGACTTCAGGTTGGCGGCGCACCAGTGTCCCTGACCGCGGACGGAATCAAATTCAAGACAGCACCGGCAACATCCGGCCCGCTTCTGAGCCAGACCGAAGGTACCGGATTTGAACTGGCGCGAACCATTCCGGACGGAGGGAACGACTACCCCGTCACGGACTTTACGACATTCCGGCTTCAGTTTACCGAGCCCGTCGACCCGCAATCGGTGGTTTACGGCCAGACCATCCGCCTGGCGGACCAGGCCGGCGAACCGGTCAATGCCGAAGTATACGTCAAGGACCACCGGGTTACGGTGGATCCGGAAGGCTACCTGGATCCGGCCCGAACCTATAACCTGACCGTGACCAGCGGCATAAAAAGCGCTCTGCTGGGTGACACCCTGTCCGAAGATCGCACACTGACCTTCAACCCGACCGACTCCCGCTCTCCGACTGGCAAGCGCCAGATCATGGCTCAGGTAGCTGAAAACATGCCAGGCCAACTGCCACTGACGGGTGCCGATTACAATTCGGTAAACCTGAGCTCCCTTCTTCTGGGCGAAGAGAACCCGACCAGTGTCGCCGGCACTGTGTTCGCGGAACTGGGTTTTATTCCCAAGTTTGAGGCGGCCGCTCAGAGCATTCCGTTGAGGATCGAACGGGGCACCTTGCTCACCGGAAGCTCTGTAGAAGTCAGCATCGCGGGGGCTGTGCCGGCCGGGTTCGAGTCCGAAGCCGTCGGGGTTCGCTTTCTCTCGGATGCCAATGGTTTCCTGATACCCAACCCCTATACCGATGCAGTGGATGCACCCCGGGTGCTCGAACTCTACATCGATATGGCCCTGAATACCGGGAACACCGTTACCAACGGCGCCCTTGGCCAACAGCTCATGCACGTGCAACTGGTGGGCACTGCCCTCGTCGAAGACGGAAAGCTGAGCATCGAAGCCGTTGGTGTTATTGAGCCGGACGTGATGGGCATTGACACAGCCTCAGGCCTGATTTCCTTCAAGCTGAACGGCTTCCGCAACGTCGAAGATGCCCCGCTACAGGCCGACTTTGCGGACACCGCAGCGCCCTTCATCAAGAGCTGGGTCCCCGGGGAACACTCCAACATACAGAGGCCTTCTGACCCTTTGATTGTCTATTTCTCGGAACCTCTCCTTCCGTCATCCATCAATCCGGACAATATCACCCTCATCGCCAATGACGGCACCACATCGGCAGAGGTTGCCTTTAAATCCCGGCTTGACGGTCCGGCTCTCGTTATCCGGCCAACCGAGCCGTTAACGCATGGCATCGATTATACCCTTACGATGGACGGCCTTGTTGACCTGTCGGGTAATCCGATGGCCAGCACAAGCCGTAATTTCAGGCTCGACCCAACGGCGGAGGTTCCGCCAGCTGACGTTGGTCCGATTGCCCTTACAACCCTTCCTGGTTACCCATGCGCCAAGACGGACCTGGATGCCCAGCCCGGAAAACAGGGGCGGTGTCTTGGTGGCATCACGAGCCAGACCCCTGCTTCCGCGAATTTTGGACAGCGCCCGCTGGATGATTTGCTGCCCATAACCGAGCATCCGGCCAGCGAGCCTATTATCGTGCGCTTCTCACAGGATATCGATCCGGACTCCATTGTGGCCGGCGAAACTGTTGTTGTGGAAAAGCAGGACGAGAACGGCAGCTGGCAGTCAGTTGAAGGTTATAGTCTTAGCCTCCTCAATGGTCGTGAACTGAGAGCCGTACCACTCGACAAGTGGGAGCAAGGAACAAACTACCGTTACGTGCTGACCGATGGTATTACCAATCAACAGGGTATCCCCCTGTACAGCAGGCTCCTGAGCCAGTACGCCGACCCGGGAAGGAGCCTCGGGGACCTTTCGTCAGGCGGACAACCGCTTGAAAACCGGTTTGTTGCCAGAGATATAACCAAAACCTCCGTGCTTCTGCCGCTGAAAAATCTCCCGAGCAGGGATGTGAATGCTAATCTGAAGCTGGACCCGGAAGAGCCTGATGCCATCAGCGGAATTCCTGAAAATTCCATGAAGCTTGCCATCACGGAGATCAGTAGCGGGGTGCTTGAGGATAACGGGCAGATAGGCTGTGAAGTAGGCACCGAAGCTTGCGATGAGTTCAAAAAATTCATTTTTCTGACAGCAAACCTTGATGTTGAGATAGTGGGTGAACCAACCGTTGCCGAAGATGGCAGCACGCGAGTGCCTGTGAAGTTGCATCCGTCGGTACTCCTTACCACGCCTAGCGACATCTGGGTCAATCTGAGCAGTCAGTTGCTCGCAGTACTTGCGACCAGTGATTTACAGACCTCTCAAGAGTTTGACACCGGACCCCTCGCCTTGCGTATGCGTTACCAGGGCGAAAACCGCGACGGCCTGATTGATGGTGTGATTCTACAAAAAGACGGTCAGCTGACCTTCGAGACCGAGCTGGATGTTTACCTTGATGCACCGTATCTGAACGTTAGGCTGAGCGGACTGGCGAACACCCGCCTTGAGGATAATCTGCGCAGCTATCCAATTAATGGATTGAAGCTCTCTGGACCGATAACCTTCCTTGATGATGGCAGGATCGTCATAGAACAACGAAATGTTGAGCCGATTGTGCTGTCAACGAGGCTTTTGGGGCGAGCAACTGTGGGCTTGCTTGAAGAGGAGTCTGCAATTTGTAGTATCGGAACAGGTCTTCTTTGCCGCCTATTGGGCGGGGTTGTTAATGGAGTAGTAAACTCAGTGATCGACGTAGATACTGAGCTCACAATACAAGTTGCACCGAATGAACTTCAGCTCAGGTATGTGTCTCCCTACACGCAAAAGTGATGAAACCTGACACAGGGCCAGTCTCCGGACTGGCCCTTTTTCCGTCGAAACCGAAAACAGATCACCCCGGGAAGATGCCCCCTGCCAATAGTCCGGTTCTGCAACCAGCAGAGCACCGGTTACTTTTCACTCACTATAAAAGCCCGCGCAGTCGCGCTTCAGTGACTGCCTGAACCCGGCTGGTTACTTCAAGTTCGCTGAAAATCCTTTTCAGATGCCATTTGACAGCATCCTCAGTCACAAGAAGCCTCTCAGCGATCGCTTTGTTGGTCATTCCGCTGCTTATACACTTCAGTATGGAAATCTGCCTGACCGTGATAACGGAGTCGGTATGTCCCGGTACTGGTGGAGCGCTGAGGTCTTCTGCCCGGACTTCCGGGTCCCTTGTAGTGGCCGCTTCAGCGGTGTCTGGCGGATCATCAAAGAGATTCCGGGCAAGGGGACTCAGAGAAAGCAGCGCTTCTTTTATCCATAGCGGTGTAAAGTGGCAATTCAGATGCTCCGCATGCAGGTTGGCATCAAGAATCAGGCGCTTCGCCGGTTTTGAGGAACCCAGGGCAAACGCTGCCAGGGCCTGGCAATACTGGGCGGCGACCCTGGTTCTGGCATCGGAGATGGCGCTGGCAGCCTGAAGCGCCTCTCTGGCATAGTTCCCGGCCACACCAAACTGCTTCCCAAGCCTTAGCCTGTACATTGATTTCACTAAAGCAATGCGCGCCTGAATGGCCCGGTTTTGATTAGGCAGAAATGACAGCTCGGATTCATCGGGGAGTATGGGTGGCTCCAATTCCTCGTTGTTCAGGAGGGTGAACTCAGCCAACTGAACTTTTGTCAGGATATTGAGGCGCGGGAGCTCACGCTCGCTGGCGGCCAGGCGAGCCTGCTCCAACAGGGCCATGGCCCTGTCCCGCAACCCCTGGTGGTACAGCAAACGGCTGCATGCCTGTGTGCATCCACACAGAATGTCGGTAACGCCATAATTCAAGGCGAAATCAAAGGATATCTGTGCAGATTCCGGGGAAACCTGGTGATGATCCTGTTCGAGCAGAATTTGTAACTCAAGAACACCAAGCATCTTGTTTAAAAAGCTTTTTGGTACGCCAATCTTTTCTGCGGTTTTATTCGCCTGACGCAACAGGTACATTGCCCGGACCATGTCGCCTTTGAACAATTCTGTCTGGATTTCCGCCGTTTTAAGCCAGATAAACGCGTAGAGTTGATTGGATGACTGGTTGGCCACCGCCGCTCTGTGCAATAGTTCTTCTAACTCTTCAAAGCGGCGATCGCTGGAGGCAATGAATGCCTGGCATGTAAGGGCCGCGCCTTTACCGACCATATTGCGATCGCCAAAGGCATCAATCCACTTTTCACAGAGCGTCTGGCTCTCCGACAATTCATCCTGTGTGGCTTTACCTATTGCCTTAACCAGTTCCCGCCAGCCTTCCTCATCAAGGTTGCCCAGCCCCCTGGAAATCGGATGGTCCGAACTGGCCAGCATTTCCTCTGCCTGCCGCGCCTGCTGGCTGAAATACAGGGTCCAGGCATATCCTATGCCTAAGGAAGCGATTTTTTTTATCGTGCGGACCGGCACCTTTTCAAACCACGTGCGAAGCACTTCAATTTCACCTTGCCGGAGCGCCACGTCCAGTATGATGCTGTCACTGACCACGCGCGCCCACCGATGGTCACTAGCCTCCAGGGCGACGTTGATTGAATGGAGGTACTCTCCCCTGCGCCAATGCCAGAACGCAACGCGTTTCAGTACATACGAACGACGCTCCCGTTGAGTGGCATTAAACACACTACGCAAATACCCTCTCAGCACAGGGTGCATGGCCAGGCGCTCGCCGGAGGAAACGGTGGGGGCTAAAAGTGCAAATTTTTCGTTAACAAACGAAATTTCCTGATCAGCCTGCTGCGTTTTATAGACATAGTCATAGCACTCCGCGCTGACCTCCTCGAGCATCGCGGCGTTGCAAACAAACCTTCGCGCATGTCTGGGTAGCACGGACAAGAGATTGTCCCTGAAATACGAGCGGGTTTCCGGCCAGGATTCGGGAGGCAGGTCCGGGTTCGGGGTTTGGCGCATCAGTCTGACGAGTGCGGGCCATCCGCCCGTGGCTTGTATAATGTTGCCTGCTTCGGAGCCACCTATACCCGTTACCTCACCAAGCTTCTCCGGCTCCTTTAGGTCCTCTTCTGTAAAGGCAAGCTCATCAGCACCATAGGTCACAACACCCGTCATCAGCGACAAACGCGGCAATGCCCCGGCGCTGCCGGGCGCAATAAAAAATTTTACATTGTCCGGTGTTTCACAGATCAGATCCTCAATCAGATCCCCGTTATCCGCCCCTTCACCGGGCCCGTCAAGGCAAATTCTTATGGTCTTTCTTGCATTGAACAAGGCGTCCCGAAGCGCTTCGATGGTGTCAGTGTCACTTTTCAGCGCTTCCCGGGATTCAGGTCCTTCAATCTGGTATAAAACCAACGCCGCAAACAGGCTGTCAGTGACTTCGCGCGGGTCCGGGTAGGATCGTCCATTGATATAGACGGCGCTCTCGTGTTCCGGATCACGACGGTTTGCTGCCAGGGCGACCTGTACAGATTTTCCGTAGCCCGGCGGAGCCCGGTACAGAACGACTTTTGCCTCAGGCGTCGCAGAAGCACCCAGGCGCTGGCGGTCTGTACAGCCTTGAGTGATGAAGCGCTGACGACCCCACATCCGGCCGGACATCCTTCGACACCAGTCTTCCAGGCTATGGTGTGTCATGACAGTCAAGTCTCCCGCTTTGCCAGCCCGGAACGCGAGCGCGCCAGGGCATGACGTATATCGACCGTTATCCGGCGCCAAACCTACCCGTTCGGGTAGTTGTTTGACCCCAACTTATAGCCAATCCTGTAACTGCGTACAACCGGCCCGCTCATCTGAGTGGCCCGTTGTGCGCGATGCAAAACAATACAATATGTAAAAAGATGATGAATCTAATAACAATAAGGTGATCCTCATGTCAATGTCAGAAAATGTACTAACAGAGTCCCTTCAAAGGGACCCTGGTGCCGAAAACTATGTGGACAGAAAGCGCCACCTGTGGATCCTTTCTGTGCTGTGGCCAGCAACACCTCTTATAGGCCTTTATCTGGTCGCCCAGACCGGATGGAGCATCTGGTACGGATTGGTGTTGATCCTTTGGTATGGCGCAGTTCCCTTGATTGATGCCATGTTTGGAGAGGATTTTTCCAACCCCCCCGAGTCGGCTGTGCCTCGGCTTGAACAGGATCGTTACTATCGGGTACTGACCTACTTGACGGTTCCTATTCACTATGCCGCCTTGATTGTCAGTGCCTGGTGGGTATCCACGCAACCAATGAGTGTTTTCGAGTTTCTGGCATTGGCCCTTTCCCTGGGAATCGTGAATGGCCTGGCTCTGAACACAGGCCACGAACTTGGCCATAAAAAAGAAACGTTTGACCGTTGGATGGCGAAGCTTGTCCTCGCCGTGGTCGGATATGGTCATTTCTTCATTGAGCACAATAAGGGGCATCACCGTGATGTGGCTACGCCGATGGACCCGGCGACATCCCGCATGGGCGAGTCCATTTACTCATTCTCACTGCGTGAAATTCCCGGTGCTTTCAAGCGGGCATGGGATTTAGAGGAACAGCGCCTCAGTCGTTGTGGAAAAAGTGTCTGGAGCCTGGAGAACGAAGTTCTTCAGCCTATGATTTTGACCGCTGTGCTTTATGCGGGATTGCTGGCGTTTTTTGGCCCGTTAATGCTGATCTTTTTGCCCATTCAAATGGCCTTTGGCTGGTGGCAGCTGACCAGCGCCAACTACATTGAGCATTACGGATTGCTGCGCGAGAAGATGTCGGATGGACGTTATGAGCGTCAACAACCGCACCACTCATGGAACTCAAACCATATTATGTCGAACCTGATTCTGTTTCATTTGCAACGACATTCCGACCATCACGCCCATCCTACAAGGTCCTATCAATCGCTTCGCGACTTCAAAGACCTGCCTTCCTTACCATCGGGATATCCCGGAATGTTCCTGGCCGCAATGTTTCCCTCATGGTTTCGGTCGATAATGGACCACCGGGTGCTGGATTGGGCTAAAGGAGATCTCGATAAGATTCAGATTCAACCCGGCAAGCGTGAATTCTATGTGCGTAAATTTGGTGGGACTGATTCTGAATCAGTCGATACCGCAGCGTCTAAATGATCGGCTAATTAGAACTTATATACGTCGTTTACTTTATTTACGTTGCAGAAAAAGAGCCTCTGACGTGCACCTGAAAGAGGGTGCGCGTCGGGCGCTACCAAAACAAAGACAATAATATCGTTTGAAAGGTGCTTTAAATGGCTAAACATCAATGCCCGGATTGTGGTTATGTATACGACGAAGTGGTTGGTGATCCGCACGAAGGCTTTCCTGCAGGAACGACCTGGGAAAAAATTCCTGAAGACTGGTCCTGTCCAGACTGTGCCGTCAGGGATAAGGTTGACTTCGTTGCGCTTCAAGAAGCGAACTCGGAACTTTCGGTGTCCGCAACCAATATAGCGGTCCGTACTGCCAGCCAAGCTAAGACCGAGGGAGCATCGCAGAAAGCAACGGACGCATCTACTCCTTCAGCTAAAAATAAAACAAAGCCCAAAGCGAAACCGAAGCCTACCTCTTCAAAATCGCCCAAAGACTCGACTCAAAAAGATACCTATCGGAAGTGGGTCTGCATCACTTGCGGCCATATCTACGATGAAGCTCTCGGAGATGAAGCCGAAGGCTTCCCTGCCGGCACTCGTTTTGAAGATATTCCAGACGATTGGTGCTGTCCGGACTGTGGTGCCACAAAAGAGGACTATGTCCTCTATGAAGACTAATAATCCGATTTAAAATAACAACAGTCTCGTTCGGAAAGAGGTGATTTTATAATGCAGATTGCTAGTCTGGCGGAGGTTGGGCTGCCCAATGTGTCAACCAGCGATACGATTGATTCAACGTTCGCGGCCCTAAAGCGGGCACAACTTGCGCGTCGCGGAAGTTTTACCTTAGAGGCTCGAATAGCGCAGCTCGACCAGCTGCGGGATTCAATTAAACGCTACGAATCAAACATCATTGCGGCTTGCGCGGCGGACTTTCGAAAACCCGCTCCAGAAGTCAAATTAACTGAACTCCTGCCGGTGCTTCAGGAAATTCGACACACTAAAAAACACTTGCGTAAATGGATGCGTCCGAAGCGAGTGGCTGCATCCATTGGTGTTTGGGGTACGAGGTCTTATGTTCGGCCAGAGCCAAAGGGTGTGTGTTTAATTATCGCGCCATGGAATTATCCTCTCAATCTTGCGCTCGGACCTCTCGTCTCAGCGTTGGCTGCGGGGAACGGAGCTATCATCAAACCCTCGGAAATGACACCCCACACCTCAAAGGTGATTGCCAACATTGTCGCCGAAACCTTCCCCCCCGATCTTGTTTCGGTGATTGAAGGCGATGCCGCTGTAGCCCAGAAACTGTTGGCCCTGCCCTTCGACCACATATTCTTCACTGGCAGCCCTGCGGTCGGCAAGCTGGTCATGGAGGCTGCGGCCAGGAACCTTTCCTCGGTGACACTGGAACTGGGGGGAAAATCCCCGACCATTGTAGGCCCGGATGCCAACATCAAGAAGGCTGCCCGATACATTGTCTGGGGGAAGTTTGCCAATAATGGCCAGACCTGCATCGCTCCGGACCATGTTTTTGTACACAGAAGCATTGCAGCCCCATTCAATGAAGCACTTAAACAGCAAATCGGGCGCATCTACGGGAAAACGCCGGAAGCCCGGCAATCGACGCCTGACTATTGCCGGATTGTAAATGCCCGTCATTTCCAGCGCGTGTCAAGCCTGATAGAAGATGCCAAAAGCAAAGGCGCAAACGTCTTTGAAGGCGGTATTACAGATGCTGAAGAAAATTTCATTGCGCCGACGTTGATTGCAAATATGTCCAGCGACATGGATATCTCACGTGAGGAGTTATTCGGCCCGATATTACCGGTTATTGAGTTCGATGATATTGATTCAGTTATCAACAAAATCAACGATAACCCCAAGCCACTGGCGCTTTACGTATTCGACCAGAACAAGTCTTTTGCCAGAAATATTATCGAACGAACGAGTTCCGGCGCTGCAGGGATTAACCTTACAGTCGTGCACTTCCTGCATCCGGACCTGCCTTTTGGCGGAGTGAATAATTCTGGAATAGGGGCATCCCACGGTGAATACGGTTTCCGCGCTTTTTCCCATGAAAAGGCGCTGATGGAGGATAAGCATTCTCTCATCCACCTGCTTTTTCCTCCCTATACACGCTGGGTCCGGCGGCTCATAGATGCTGCTGTTCGTATTCTGGGCTGAGCATAATCCAATAACAAGAGAGTCACTATGTACGATTACATTATTGTTGGCGCCGGGTCGGCTGGCTGTGTATTGGCTAACCGACTGACTGCCGATCCCTCGAAGCGAGTAGCGTTACTTGAAGCAGGGCCAAAGGATAAGAGCCCGCTCATACATATGCCTGTGGGTATTGCACTTCTTGCCAATAGCAAGCAGGTGAACTGGGCCTTCGAAACCGAGCCTCAGGAACATCTCAAGGGGCGCCGTCTGTTCTGGCCCCGGGGTAAAACTCTTGGCGGCTCCTCCTCCATCAACGCCATGGTCTACATCCGGGGCCACAAAGCCGATTATGAACACTGGGGTCAGGCTGCCGGAACCGACCTTTGGGGATGGGACCGCGCATTAACATTGTTTCGCCGACTGGAAGATAACGAACGTTTCGGACCGGATGCTTACCACGGCAAGGGCGGTGAACTCAGCGTAAGCGATCTGAGATCGGTCAATCCGTTAAGTCGGGATTTTGTTCGCGCCGCTTCCCATGTGGATGTCCCGGTGAACACGGATTTCAATGGCGAAACGCAAGAGGGACTGGGCCCCTACCAGGTGACACAAAAAAATGGTCGGCGCTGGAGTTCGGCGCAGGCGTTTCTGCGTGGCGCAGAGAAACGGCCTAACCTCGATGTGCTAACGGACGCTCGGGTAACCCGGGTGGTAATGGATGGCCAGCGGGCGGTTGGGGTGACACTGAACCAAGGGGGCGAATATCGCCAGCTCAGACTCAATAATGGCGGTGAAGTCATTTTGTCCGGCGGGGCGGTTAATTCACCACAGCTACTTTTGCTTTCCGGAATCGGTGATCGCGAAGAGCTTCGGAAACACGGAATCCCTCTGGTCCATCACCTTCCTGAGGTGGGCAAGAATCTGGTCGATCATTTGGATATTACGCTGATGCACGCGGCGAACTCACGTTTGCCTATTGGTGTTGCCCCCAGCTTCCTGCTTCGGGGAGTGAGCGCACTTTTTTCCTATATTTTTGCGCGACGCGGGTTTCTCACCAGTAATGTAGCCGAGGCAGGAGGCTTTGTTAAATCCAGCCCTTCGTGTGAACGACCGAATGTGCAATTCCATTTTTTGCCAACTTTTTTGAAGGATCATGGGCGAAAAGTGATGACCGGGTATGGCTACACCTTACACATTTGCGATCTGCTGCCCAAAAGCCGGGGTTTTATTGGACTGAAAAGCCCTGATCCATTAGCCGATCCGTTGATTCAGCCCAATTATCTGAGTGACCCCGAAGACATCAAGACAATGATTTCCGCCGTTAAATTCGGGCGACGAGTACTCGCGGCACCGACAATGGCTTTGCATAGTAAGCGAGAAGTCATGCCCGGAAACTCTGTGTCCTCGGACGATCAGATTGCGGACTTCATCCGGGAAAATGCAGAGACTATCTACCACCCCGTTGGCACCTGCCGTATGGGCGTGGATCCGGAGTCAGTCGTTGATCCAGAGTTGAAAGTCAGAGGCATTGAAGGGCTTAGAGTCGTCGATGCTTCGATAATGCCCAGTTTGGTTGCCGGTAACACCAACGCACCCACCATGATGATTGCCGAAAATGCAGCCGACATCCTCCTGGGAAATGTCACGGTTCAGGCTCGGGTTATGACGCCCACGCCCACCGCGGACACTACTGACGCCAACTATTCCGTCCCACGAGCAGTAGAAATGGAGAGGAGATAAACGTGCTTGGCAAAATGATGAACGTAGAACTCACCGTGAATTCTTTGATCGACCATGCTGCTCGCTACCATGGAGACGCTGAGATTGTGTCGATAGGAACGGATGGAAATCCCAGTCGATCTGACTGGGCAACTGTTTCGAGGCGGTCGCGACAACTTGCGTCGGCGCTTCGAACGGCAGGCTATGTCCAGGGGGATCGGTGCGCGACCATTTGTTGGAATAACGTGGGGCACCTGGAATGTTATCTTGGCATCTCTGGTGGCGGGATGGTGTGTCACACCATTAACCCGCGACTGTTTCCAGAACAACTCGTTTACGTTATCAACAATGCTCAAGACAAAGCCATATTCTTTGACAAAACGTTCCTTTCGATTGTTTCAAATATCCGTGACCGACTGGAGACGGTTGAGGAATTTGTATTGATGTCCGAACCGGACGAAGAAATTGCAGCGCAATTTCCAGGATTGTTGTTTTATGAAGAGTTTCTCCAGCGAGGAACGCCTAACGCGAATTGGCCTGAAATCGCCGAAAACCAGGCTTCAAGCCTCTGCTATACATCGGGCACCACTGGAAATCCCAAAGGGGTGCTCTATTCACACCGCTCCACCGTTCTGCACGCGCTGGTAGCTGCTCAACCTGACGCACTGAATTTATCGGCACGGGACGTGGTGATGCCGGTTGTTCCTATGTTTCACGTAAATGCGTGGGGGGTACCCTACATTACGGCGATGGTTGGAGCCAAACTGGTGTTGCCTGGTCCCGGCCTGGATGGACAAAGTTTGGTCAAGCTTATCGATTCAGAAAGCGTAACGATTGCGCTGGGTGTGCCCACGATTTGGCAGGGACTTCTTTCGGCTTTGGACGAGCTTGGCTCCTCGGCAAAGACGCTCAAACGGACGGTGATAGGTGGTAGCGCTTGCCCTCCCTCAATGATGTCAGAGTTTCGTGGTAAGTACGGCGTAGATGTTGTCCATGCATGGGGAATGACTGAAACATCACCGATCGGAACCGTCAATGCACTGCTGGCGAAACACGATACCCTTTTAGAAGGAGAAAGAAATAAAATCCGTGAAAGCCAAGGACGGCCTCCCTACGGGGTGCAGCTCAAAATTGTGGGAGAAGACGGCCATCAACTGCCCGAAGATGGCGTTGCTCAGGGAAATCTCCGTATCCGTGGTCATTGGGTGGTAGCCGACTACTTTGGTTTTGAGCCAAATCAGACTCTTGAGGAAGACGGTTGGTTCGAGACAGGTGATGTTGCTTCGATCAATGATGATGGGTTTATGACAATACGTGACCGCTCAAAAGATATTATTAAATCTGGTGGGGAATGGATATCGACAGTCGAATTGGAGGGAATCGCAATGGGCCATTCTGCCATCAATGAAGCTGCTGTGGTGGCGGCCTCCCATGATAAATGGGATGAACGACCGATCCTGTTGGCAGTAAAAATACCCGACGCAAATATTACGGAGGAGGTGTTAGTGGCCAATTAAAATGACCCACTACTGGCCATTAATTTTGACCCACCCCCGGGTGGCCGTCAGGCCACAGAACCAGCTACTGTCCCCCGCTTTTATCCATGGCCGGGGGCATGTCAGTGAAGGAGTGGGTTGTGATACACAAGATCAAGGCACTGCACGATAACGGCAAAGGGCTGTCGATCCGCGCCATCAGTCAGGAACTGGGGTTGTCCCGCAATACCGTTCGCAAGTACCTGCGGATGGAGGTGGATGCGATTTCAGAACGGTTTGCAGACCCCTCGCGGAGCAAGCGACTCGATGATCACCGGGATTATCTGGTGCA
>NZ_FONF01000025.1:0-50495 GCF_900112835.1 Marinobacter sp. DSM 26671
GTGGACAACGTGCAGTTTCAGGATGGAATACCGGTGGAGGATCAATCTGACAGGAGCGCTGCCTGATGGTCATACACCAGATTTGACAATAACTCGCTTTGAATGCGATGCCTATGCTGGAATCCGCTCTGGCCACTCTGGTCAAAGATGTCAAAGGCCAAGTGTGCCTTTGGTTGCCACACCCGGCCGAGTTCAATCGCACAAGAGACAGGGATTGCTGGAAAGATCGAAATATTCGCTTCTGGGCCATGCACCTGTTTGATCTGTTCCAAAGCTTGCCGAATCACCCGTCTGTAGGATGATAGGTCGTCTTCGCGGCGCATGACATCGTTGTGTGGGTTAGAGCAGGTGACTTCCCAGATCGATATATCGTCGCCTAGAACTGAAGTCACCCGACAGTCGTCTATTTTTGCTGAGAGCGCGAGTTTGAGCGCGACCCTATCCGGACCAGATCTACCCTTGTTAATTTGAAAACTCATGGGAGGCTCGTCTTCAGCCCATTTCCAGCCTTGTTCCTGCGGCTCTCGGTGGAGCTGGTATACAGTTACTGCGGAGATGTCTGAGAGAAGACGTCCAAACTCTATAAGCAGCGGCATCGGTGCAAGGCCGAATACGGAAAGATGGCGAATCTCTCCTTTTTCCATTCGATGCTTAATTTGCAGAGTTTCCATTTGGTGACGCAAATTGGCAATCTCCAGTGCCCAGTAATTCTGGTCGTCGTCTGCAAAGTGTGCACCACGGACCTTAATCTCAATCGGGGTAGCGGACGCAGGAGTTTTCTTGGGCATCATCGCTCGTGTGCACTCGTCAATTGGGATGGCTGTGCGGTTCGTACCTATGGTTGCGCTAAACTGAAGGATATGTGAGCGACTCTCTGGCCCAGCTGAGAGGACCGTTTGCACCCACTCTTCGTGCTCCCGCTTCATCCCCCGAAGCAACTCTGCGGAGTATTTGTCAGGATTTTCTTTATCGATCTCGCGATGACAGGGATCACAAAGGAGCATGACGTTATCTGGATCGTTCTCTAGTTTCTCCGATAGCACCTTATCACCTCTTGGCCCACTGGGGCTGTCAGCAATGATGTGCGCAACGTATCCCTTATTCGCGCCCCTGTTCCCGGCAACAAGGTGACCTATGAGCGGTATATTGCAGTTCCGAAATTGGCACCTTCCGGCGGACTTTGCCCACACGATCCTTCGAGTTGGCTCTGTCAGTTTTCGCGTCTTTTTAGTCATCGCTCCTCCTTATGCCTCTCGTTTGATGTCCATAGAACGCTCTCTGATAATCTCAATTGATGTGGGCTTTTGTCCTCTAATAAATAACCAAGCACCGCAGTCGAAGCCTCTTAGCCGTCTCAGCTTGGAGATCATTAGAACGGCAAAACCTACACCCTCCCGTCCCTCAACCAAGTCTTGCATCGAATGAATGTCAGCCAGGCTCGGTTGAACACTAAAACTCGGATGAGAGTGCCACTCGCCAAGGTAGTTGTATCTACTGTAATTCGACCCTGTACGCGCGAAGAACTCACTTAGATGCCGGTCATGGATTTCCGAGTCTCGCGTAAAATTTCCTACGGAACCGCTTTCTGTATCCACAGAGAAGTCAACTAGTCTGAATTCGCCCCTATCAATCTCTTCTCCCATTAACATGCCGCCGATTTCCCGCTTTCGAGCAGTTCGCAGGTGATTCCGCATTGACGTGCGTATGTTATTTGGAAGGAGCAACTTCATTGCCACTATCTCTTGTTGGCAGATGTTCTTTTACTAGTTCAAGCATCTCGTCAGCTGTAATTGGATCAGTTGTGGTGTACCAGCTGTCGCTGGGTATTAGGTGGATCGGCATCGTCTCGAATGGTTGTTCGAAAATCCATTCTCTTGAAAATCCAACAAGATATGCTGACTGTGGAAATATACTCTCGTCAGGCCTCACTAGAATGTCAGCTGCGAATCGGGCCATGTGAGAGGCGATGATCGACACTTCAGCATCGTCTGCAATTAGAGGGCGTCCTTCTTCATCCCTGCCACTGTATCGGTCATCTTCGGTACCATGCTCCCACTCGACATTTTGGTCTTGGAACCAAGTCTGGATCTGGTTTCTTGCAGCCAATGGGGTTGGGTCAACTCCCGGTCTTACCCGAGCGACTAGCCCTCCAATTCCTCCCGCAAAGACTTCGCCCCAAACTAATGGTTTCATTTTGCGTAAAGATATCGAGGCCGCGATGGTAAAAGCGGCTGGCTCTGCTGTAGCGTCTATCAGGATGTCGCACTCTCCCAAGGACTCCAGTGCGCCAGACATGGACTGAGAGCTCTCTTGGCCGCCCAAAGATAGCCGTAGTGCTCTGACATCGCATCGCGGATTCAGAGTAGACAGACGTTCCTTAAGCGCATCACTCTTGTGAGTGCCAACATCTACCAGGCTAAGATCATTGCGGGCTACATTGCCCGGGAAGAATACGTCTTCGTCAATGAGTAAAAACTTTCCGGCTCCCGATCTACAAAGGCTGGCTGCTATTTTCGAACCTAGGGATCCACAGCCAATCAATCCGATTGACTTATTGTCTAGCTTGTCGAAACAGTCTGGTGTGCGCCTTTGTTCTTGGGGAATGTGGATGGTTGAGTAGATACGTATGATGCGCTCGTCTTTTGCATTAAAAAACCAGAGGAGTGTCCACCGCTCTCCATCACCGATTAACAGATAAGACTGTTTCTTGAGATCGAGCAAAGCTGTATTGAGCCAGCCGAGATCCAGACCCTCTAGCAATGCTCGAACTCCAGCACATTCTGAAATATCCTCCTTGCCAATGCCCGGCACGCGTAGAACGAACCCCGAGTGATCGAAGCTCTCTGGTAAAGCCAAGTCACTGGACCAAATTGGTGTTTCCCTGTCTCCAATGTATGAGATGGAAGAAATCGCGGTGATGGGGGCCGAGGAAGTGCGTATCCGTTCTTTTAAACCTATTTGCTCAGGTGCGCCAGTTCGGAGATTATTGAGCGCCTTCAATCCACTTTCTGTTAGGACGAATCTGAGAGATTTGGTTCTCAAATCGCGGCCCAAAGACTCCATGTGGGCGGACTGAGCATAAACGTTCTGATCCGGCTCAGGGTGCTCCGTAGAAATAAGACGATAGCAGCTGGCAACCATATCTGCCCCAGTGATCGCCTGCTGCCAATTATCGGGTCTATATTCCAGGCAAAGTTCGCCGTCCGGGCCATACTGATGCCAGGATATACGGCTCAGATCTTGAGTGAATATCATAGGCGGTGCATCAGGAAATACTGATGGATAGACCATCTTAAGCAAATAGGTTTTTCCTTGGTGGCTGATCTGAAAATCCATGCACATAGACAGATCATCATCGGCATACCATCTTGAGATATGCAGCCATTCCGCATCGCCTTCTAGGTTAGTCATAGATGACTTTTCTTGAGCGAGCCTTCTACTATGTAAAAGCCACCAAATCATGCGAACCCATCCGGCTTTTTGGGAATCCGTGCTTCAGAGTCTGCAAAGGAAACTGAGGGCGGGGCAGTTGTAGATGCTGCCGTAGCTGAGCGCAGGAGTGTCCGTCGCTGAGGATTCGGCATGTTGCCGAGTTGCTTGTTGACGGCTTCAATGAGATCTGGACCAAACCGGTGTTCCAAAATGGCAGAAATCTCACCGTATTCAGCATGAGCCGCTGCAGAGGAGAAGTCCTTCCTGGCTTGGTCCAGCCAATATTTAAATGCCTTGACTCGCTCAGGATGTTTTTCCCACTTGTCAGCAAAATTTTCCAGTGGATCAGTAGGATTCTGTATTATGTAATTTTTCCCATCGTGCTGAATCGCTTCTTCCATACGGTCAAGGATTGAGATTAGAGCGTCCCCAACCGTTTCTTCTCCTTGATAGGCGTGGGCTGCAAGAGTCGATATGATTATTGATATAGGCTTATCTTTGGGGTTCGCCTTGGGGTCATCCGCAAACATCTTGTCACGGTGGTGTTTAAGGATCATGATCGCCGCCTGAAGAGGAGTTCGGACAAGATAGATAGGGATGTCTTCGACACTTGCGTTGACTTCTTTCTCGCGCATTTCTGTCAGGATCTGCCTGCGACGTCGCTCAAAAACATCTCCCATGCGGGATTGGAACCACAGAGCATAGCCTTTTGGGTTTGAGCGCGGCCACTCGTCCGTAATGAGCCTATATTTGGGGACTTCATTGTCAGTTATGGCAATCGCTGTGTCAGCGAAAGTAGTATCAAGCCCTTTTGCCTCAAGCAGTTGACGCTGGCTAGTTCCATTTGGAAGGCAAGGAACTATGTCCATGTGGAACTGGGCGCCGTCCGAGTATTCTAGCCTCCAGCAGCGCTGGCCAGAGTGAACTTCTTTCGTAATTCCTTTGCTCTTTCGATAGAGCTTGATCTCGTTTCCAACAAGCTCTTTCAATTCAGCTTGTGAGAGGTCAGATTTAGTTAGCCCCCTCAAAGAGCACGCGCAGTCGATATCATATTCCTCATCGGAAGAATTAGGTCTGACAGCCGTTCCCAGTTTGAACGATCCTTGTATGAAAACTTCGGGATCGTGATCACTTACCTTCGATTCCTCTCTATGCAGCCATTCTCCCAGCGATTTGTAGCTTCTCTCCGCTTGTTCGTAACGAGAGGGCGGAATCTCAAGGGCCTTTACCAGCTTATCTAGGTATTGAGCTGCTTGTTCGGTGATATCACCTGCCATTTTAGGACTCCCCGCTTTTTAGATGTTTTCCAGTTTTGGGATTGGAGTGATTGTGGCACTCCCGCTAAGCTTTGAGGTCAAGGCTTCCACTTGGCGAAGTCGGCGTTCATTCTCTTCATTAAGTCTGGGTTCCTAACCCGTTTCCACGGATGGTTTTAAACGGCTAATGGATTCCATCCGACACGCATGCAAAGCATGGCACGCCATAGTCTAAAACAGAACCTTGCGACTCAGATCTAAATGTTTGCTTTGCGACCAGACCAATCTTCTGTCGTTGAACACAGCCGTAGAAGCAGCCCGGGCTGGTGAGCATGGGCGAGAATTGGACGTGGTTGCTGATAAAGTTCGCACGCTGGCGTCAAATACAGGCGTCTCTATCAAAGAAAGTGCGGACATAATTCATGCCATTCTGGAGCGGAGCTTTCAGGGGGCGTCGAGCGTCAGGTACGTGAGTTGCTTGGCAAGGCCGTTGAAGGCAGAAAGCCGGTAACAGATGCTGAGTCGATTGTTGCTGAAAGCCAGGGTGGCGCCAGCGATGTGCAGAATGCGATCGATGAAATTGGCCGGTGATGCTGTCGTGACGCTGCCCCAGGAGGGCGACGTCACGACGGACTCGGCTTTTACAGCTCTTGGGCGGTGGGCCGCAAGATAATCTCGTTAATATCGACATCGGCCGGTTGCTCGATGGCATAAACGATGGCTCGCGCCACGGCATCGGAATCAATCGCAACACTGTACAGATCTTCTGCCGCTTTCTTGGCATTCGGATCGGTAATGGTGCTGGTGAGCTCGGTCGCTACGGCACCCGGTGAGATGTTGGTGCTGCGAATCTCATCACCGGCTTCCATCCGCAAGCCTTCCGAGAGGGCTTTGACTGCGAATTTAGTTGCGCAGTAAACAGCGGCACCGGGGAAGAGCTTGTGACCGGCGACGGAGGACAGGTTTATCACGTGGCCGCTGTGCTGTTCCCGCATTGTGGGCAACACCGCCGCAATGCCGTACATCACACCTTTGATGTTTACATCCACCATCTGGTCCCACTCGTCTACCTTGAGCGCATCCAGCGGTGCCAATGGCATCAAGCCGGCATTATTGACTAGGACATCGATCCTGCCAAAAGCTTCTTTTGCCGAGGCGGCGAGAGCTTCCACCTGTTTGCGGTCGGTTACATCGGTGACCTGCCAGATGACTTCGGCGCCCTTGGCACTCAGGTCCTCAGACAGGGCTTTCAGGCGGTCTTCACGGCGTGCTGCTAGCACCAGTTTGCGCCGCGGTCGGCCAGGCGGCGGGCCGTGGCTTCACCGAGGCCACTGCTGGCGCCGGTGATAATCACAACTTTGCTATTGATCAGATCGTTGGTGTTGCTCATGCTTTGTTTCCTTTTGGTGATAAAAGTTTTCTTCAGGCGCTGATTTCGAGTTCTTTCAGCGTTGGGTAATCGGTATAGCCCCGCTCATCGCCGCCATAAAATGTGCTGTCGTCCCACTTGTTCAACTCGGCGTGCTGGCGGAAACGCTCCGGCAGGTCCGGATTGGCAATAAACGGACGGCCAAAGGTGACCAGGTCGCAACGGCCAGCGTTGATGCGCTTGCGCGCCTCCTCTGCGGTATAGGCACCGTTGGCAATATAAGTACCCTTGAATCCAGCCTGAATAGCGTCGATCACTTCTTCCGGGCGGCCATTGGCATGGTTGCCCTGGAAGGAATCTTCAACCACTTCCAGATAGGCAATGCCCAGATCGTTGAGGCGGCAGGCAAAAGCACTGAAAGTTTCCACTGGATCTTCGTCATACATGGCGTTGAAGGTGCCGGTCGGGCTGATACGCACACCGACGTTTTCTTTGCCCCAGACGTCGATGACGGCTTCCACCACCATCAACGGCAGGCGCATGCGGTTTTTCACCGCACCGCCAAATTCGTCGGTGCGCTGATTGCTGCCGCTTTTGAGGAACTGGTCCAGCAGGTAGCCATTGGCGGCGTGTACCTCAACACCGTCGAACCCTGCGGACTTGGCGTTGATGGCGCCCTGACGAAACTGCTCTACGATGTCGGACATCTCACCTGCCTCCAGAGCTTTTGGTTCCGGCACATCCACCATTCCTGAATCGGCACTGATGAAGGTTTTCGCACCTTCAGGCTGGATGGCAGACGGAGCCACTGGCTTATTGCCATCTGGCTGCAGGGCGGTGTGGGAAATCCGGCCTACGTGCCATAGCTGAGCGTGCATGCGCCCACCGGCCATGTGCACGGCAGTTGTTACCTTCTTCCAGCCCACAACCTGTTCCGGGGAATGAATGCCGGGGGTAAACGCATAGCCCTTGCCCTGGGGCGATACCTGAGTGGCCTCGCTGAAGATCAGGCCTGCACCGGCGCGCTGCTGGTAGTACCGGGCATTCATCTCATTCGGGATATCGCCGGGCTGAGTGGAGCGGGCCCGGGTCAGGGGCGACAACAGAACCCGGTTGGGAAGGGCAAGATCGCTCAGAGAATATGGCTGAAATAGTGGATCGTTTGGATTGTTCATTAAGTATCCTTCCTGCGAATGAAATGGTTGTAAATAGACCGGTCTACTAGTCAAATGACGAAAAAAAAGGAAATGTCAGGCCGCGCCAAGACATTGCCGGAAAAAGACGGAAACAAATCGCTCCATCGGCTCAGTGCTCTTCAGGACCTTGGCTCTCAGAATGGCGCCCTCCCAGCCTGAAACCAAGAAGCTGGCTACATCGGCGGGATCGATGGATTCATCCACTTCTCCAGCCAGTCTGGCTTCTTCGATGCAGCGCTCGAAACGCTTTTCCCAGCCCTTAAATACGGTATCCAGACGTTTGCGGAAAACTTCATCTTGGCCGGCCAGTTCCTGGCCAAGATTGCCAATAAGGCAGCCGCGGGTGAACTCGCAACTGGTCATGGTTTCCTGACCGGTGTCGAAGTAGGCGCGAAGACGATCAAGGCAGGAACGGCTGGTATCGTTGAGAATTCTATCCAGCTTTTTGTCGTATTTCTCGGCAAAGGAGTCAATGATGGCGAGTCCGAAATCGTTCTTGCTTCTGAAATAATGGTAGAACGACCCTTTCGGCACACCGGCCGATGTCAGTACGCCGTTGATGCCTGTCGCGCCAAACCCTTTCAGGCCGATCAGGTCGGCACCGGATACTCCGGCCTGAGCTACCTGAGACGCTTTCCGATCGACACACTCAAAATCGACCAGTCGTTCGTTCGCGAAATCACCAGCGATCCGGCCAGTGCTGCGATCGCCGACGCCATCATCGCCATGGCTCAGCGGCTGGATCTGGATGTTATCGCCGAGGGCGTGGAGACACCTGAGCAGTGCCGATTGCTGCGTGAAAGCGGATGCCGGCATATGCAGGGCTACCTGTTCGCAAGGCCGGTGCCGGCAGATGATTTGACCAAACTGTTGCTGACCCCGAGATGGCTGTAGCGCGAGTTGCGGTATTCCGATCTTCAACTAAGCTTGGGTATGTCAGGGTGGTTTTTCAGGATACCACTACCCAATGCGCCAGCCACGTCGTCATGGAGTGCTTATGTCCACGGCCCGGAACGAGGTCTCCACCAGGGAACCTGCACAGGAAGGCAGTCGAGCCGTCAACGCGTGCCGAAAAGTGGTGGGCCTGGTACCCGCCCCGGAGATGTCCGCTGAGATGGCCAAACAGGTAATGGACCAGTTACCGGAGCTTTTGGCCAACTACGTCGATGACCGGTTGCGTTGGGAGGTGCAACTGATTATCGATCCGTTGATCGGTGCTGCTGCAGAGGCTTCCAACGATATTATTGAGAGTATTCTCGAGTACAAACGGGCCCAGCAGTGGGACTACGCGATCTGTATCACCGATTTGCCGATCTTTAAGGACGGGCGTTTCGTGATCGCTGAAACCAGCACGGTGCATGGCGTTGCGATGATCTCATTGCCTGCCTTCGGCATTACCGCAATACGTCGTCGCCTGAACGAAGCGATCCTGCAACTGGTCAACGAATTGCACCATGGCAGTTCGGAAGAGGACCGTGCTCGTCAAGAGCAGCGTACCCAGCAATCCGATAAAGTCCACGAGAGTCTGCGTGGCAAAGGTGCGCGGCAACTACTGGGCAAGCACCTCTACGAGAAGCTGTTCCCGATACGACGGATAGCGCTACCGGGCGAGGGAGAGTCCTTCGACGTGCGCTTCATTGCCGATTCAAAACTCAACGGGAACCTTCGCATCCTGGCAGGCATGGTGCGAGCCAATCGCCCCTGGACCATCTTTCCTTCTTTCAAGCGCGTCATCGCCATCGCGTTCGCGACCGGCGCCTATGGTCTGGTGTTTCCGACCCTTTGGCAGCTCAGCGCCAATTATGGCCGGCCACGCCTTATTCTGCTTATGGGAGTGGCCATGGTGGCGATGATCGCCTGGATCATTATTGCACACACGCTTTGGGAATCGATGAAAAACGCCCGATCACTACGTCTGGTCCGGCTCTATAACACGGTCACTGTCCTGACGCTGAGTGCCGGGGTCGTATTCTATTACGTGATCCTGCTGGGCCTTTTCTGTATCACGGTCCTCGTTTTCATTCCGGCCAACATGCTGGAAGCGCAACTTGATCATGCGGTCAGCCTTTTCGATTACACCACTCTTGCCTGGCTCGCGACTTCGGTTGCCACTATCGCTGGTGCCCTGGGGGCCGGACTGGAAGATGAGGAAACCGTCAGAAACGCCACTTACGGCTACCGGCAGCAACGCCGCAACCAGGAAGCGAATAAGCGCTGACAGTTCTGTTTTTGTGATCAGCCGTTGTGCCTCGGTGGGGTCCACGCCGGTGCTTCGTCCTCGATTCGCCGTGCGTCTTCCCGCATGGTGTGACCCAGTGACTCGTCCAGTTTCATGAACAGCTCCCCGTAGCGTGGGCTGAAGTGGATGCCTTCCTCGATGTTGCGCCAGGCGTTGAACAATTCGTCTTCATTGGCTTTTTCTCTGGCAACAAAGGATTGAGTCATCCGGCGGGCGCGTTCTGGGTGGACGCCCATGGCGGTGAGAGCATCGCCGCCGAGTGCCAGGGCGGAGTAGTAGGTTTCGCTCACCACGTCGTCGGCGCCGGCTTCGCGCAGTTCGTAGCCGTGGCCGCGGTCAAAGGCGCGGGCCAGTACCCAGACCTCCGGGTAAAGCTGTTTGACATGACGCACCAAATGTACGGCCCGGTCGCGGTCATCAATGGCCACAACGAGCAGGCGCGCCTCGGCAATGCCAGCGGTTTCCAGTAGCTGGATGCGGGTGGCGTCGCCAAAGTAGCTTGTCAGTTGGATCCGGCGCAGGTTTTCGATCTGCTCCAGGGCGTGGTCCAGGGCAACGCTGGGAATGTTGTTGGCGCGAAGCAACCGGCAGACGATCTGCCCGAAGCGGCCGACCCCTGCCACGATCACCGGCGCCTGCTCTTCTATCTCATCCGGCTCCGCTTCTTCATTGGAGGCCTTCTGATAGCGGGGCAGCACCACCCGCTCATAGACAATGAACAACAGCGGCGTCAGGAACATGGACAGGGCCACCACCAGTGAAAGCACCTGCGCACTCCCGGTTGAGATGACGTGGTTCTGGGTGCTGTAGGTCAGCAGCACAAACCCGAACTCACCGGCCTGGGCGAGCCCGAGGGTGAACAGCCAGCCTTCACTGCCGCGGATACCAAAAGCAAAAGCCAGGCCAGCCAGAATCAGCGCCTTGCCAATGATCACCGCCAGGGCGAGAAGCAGGACGGTATCCCAGGACTCCGTCAGAACGCCGAAATTGATCCCCGCGCCCACGGTAATGAAGAACAGCCCCAACAGCAGCCCTTTGAACGGCTCGATATTGGCTTCCAGCTCGTGCCGGAATTCGCTGTTGGCCAGCACCACCCCGGCCAGGAATGCGCCTAGCGCCGGCGACAGGTTTACCAGGCTCATCAGCGCCGCGATGCCGACAATCAGCATCAGGGAGGTGGCGGTGAATACTTCCCGCATGCCGGACTGCACCACGTAGCGGAACAGCGGCCGGCTCAGGTAATGGCCGCTGACAATCACCAGCACGATCGCACCGACAACGGCCAGCCCGTGGGCCCAGCCCGGCAGGTTCTCAACCAGGCTGAGGCTGCTGTGTCCGTGCTCTGCGTCGGTGGCGGAGATTCCGGACACGGCCAGCAGCGGGATGACAGCCAACATGGGAATCACCGCAATGTCCTGGAAAAGCAGCACTGAGAAGGCACTCTGGCCACCTTCGGTTTTGACCAGCCCCTTTTCGGTCAGCGTCTGCAGGACAATCGCGGTTGAGGAGAGGGAGAAGAGAAACCCTACCGCCACGGCGGTTTGCCAGGCCATCCCCAGCGACCAGGCAAAACCGGTGGCGGCGGCTGCGGTCAGTGTGACCTGAAGGCCGCCGAGGCCGAGCAGCCGGACCCGCATGGCCCAGAGGGATTTGGGATCAAGCTCCATCCCCACCAGGAACAGCATCATCACCACGCCGAATTCGGCAAAATGCTGAAGGGTGACCGTCTCCTGGCCCACCAGCCCGGTCACGGGCCCTATGACGACACCGGCCACCAGGTAACCGAGTACCGACCCTAGCCCGAGCCGCCTGGCCAGCGGCACCGCGATGACCGCAGCCACCAGGTATATAAACGCCTGAACAAAGTAGTCAGTCATCAGTTATGTCCTCTGCGACCCCAAGCACCCGCCGATCACGGAGGCAGAAGCCGAGGTCTATCTGGCGCGCGATCTCCAATCGGCACTCGCCGCCACGTTGCGTTACTGCCCTGTGCTGGCCACCGGACCGGAGGAGCGGCTCGCGGCCATCGTGGATTTCACCTTCAACCTCGGTCCGGGGCGCTTGCAGACATCGACGCTGCGACGGCGCGTCAATCAGCAGGATTGGACTGCTGCGGGCCAGGAGCTGCGCCGGTGGGTCTATGGGGGCGGAAAGGTGCTGCCCGGGCTCCTCGCGCGACGAGAGGCTGAGATTTCCTTACTAGACACCAAAGTGTAGGGCATCGAGTTTCTGCGGCTCGAATACTTGATGCATCCATCGTTATTTCTTGCCGATCCCCAGAAGTCCTCAACTCCAGATCAGATGCCAGGTTGCAACTCCACGCGCACCTCCCGTAGCTTACCGGCCCTCTCAACTGACAAGACTACCACATCTCCTACCTTTCGGTCGTCAAGCCGTGCGAGCAGTTTGGCGACATCGTCGACGGGAGCGCCGTCCATGCCTGTGATACGGTCTCCCGGCACGATGCCTTCGGGGCCAACGGTGATACCGCTCAACCCCGCCTTTTGCGCCGCTGAGCCAGGGGCGACACGGAGCACAAACACGCCTTGGGTACTGGTCAGTGCCTGCAATCGGCGGTTGAGCTGCTCGTCTACCTTGATCCCAAGCGCCGGACGGATGTATTTGCCGGTCTTGATGAGTTGTGGCACCACACGCATGACCGTGTCCACCGGCACGGCGAAGCCGATCCCGGCCGATGCGCCGGAAGGGCTGTAGATCGCTGTGTTTATGCCGATCAGGCGGCCGGCCGAATCGAGCAACGGCCCACCCGAGTTGCCGGGGTTGATGGCGGCATCGGTTTGAATCAGGTGTTCGATGGTCACTCCGCCAGATTCCCCGGGCAGCGATCGATCGAGCGCGGACACGATGCCGTTGGTGAGTGTCCAATCCAGGCCGAAGGGGTTGCCAATGGCGAACACCTTTTGTCCCACCTTGAGGTCTGCGCTGGTGCCGACTGGAACGGCGGGCGGGCGCTGGAAGCCAACGCCGATTTTGAGCACCGCGATATCGTGGGCCGGACTCACGCCGACCAGCGCGGCTTGGTAGTCGCGGCCGTCGGCCAGCTTGACCGTGGCATCCGACGCCCCCTGGATCACATGAAAGTTGGTAACGACGTGACCCGCGTCATCCCAGATGAAACCCGAACCCGTCCCGCGCGGCACGGAAAAGACGTTGCGCTCGGCGGCTTCGCGCGGACTGAACCAGGCCTCGATGGCGGGCAGAAACTGCCAGAACAGCATGAGTGCGGCAACGCACGCGGTGATGAAGAGCCACCGCCGGACGAATTGATCCGGAGCTGGGCGTTGTGGGTAAGGATCGGGGTAAGCCATGACGGGGGGCCTTTCAGTGATTTAGCGCCAAAGGCCGCTCAGGCCCCGGCGTGGTGGGCGCATCGGGGCGAGCGACCTTGGCACGAGATATTCCGTTTGGAACGGCAGGGTCTGCGATGGCTGAGGCGCCAACGCCATCAGGCGCGCGATACGATCCTCTGTCGTCGGATGCGTGCGCAACCAGGACGGTTCGGGATTGCCCCAACCGGGCAACATCCAGGCGCGCCACGAGCGGCTCACCCGCTCGATCTTCGCCAGCGCCGAGGCAAGCCCGTGCGGATCCCCCGTCAGCTCTGCGGCCATCCGGTCGGCATCGAACTCTCGCACGCGTGACAGGCCCAACTGCGCGAGCAGTGCCAGTTGCGGCGAAGCGACCAACAGCAGTAAGCCAAACCAGTTAATTTCTACGGCACCGGCCAACAGCGCCGGCATACTGACCAGGAGCGTAATCTGACCCAGCAATGCCAGCAGGCTCGTGAGCCGGCTGATCGAATCAGCCAGGCCCATGACACGCAGATCGTCTTGAGCGATGTGTGCGACCTCATGCGCCAGCACGGCTTGCAGTTCCCGGATACTCAGGCTGCGGAGCAGGCCATCAGTGAGGGCAATAGAGGCATGGCGTCGCGAACCAGTAGCAAAAGCGTTGACGATGCCGCTGGGCACATAGTGGGGAACCGGCGTATTCGGTAATCCGGCGCGCACGGCCAACTCCCGCAACAGCGACCAGATTGCGGGGGCTTCCTGGTAATGCAAGGGACGGGCGCCATAGAGGCGCAAGGTCATCGCGGAGGCGGCGACAGGTTCGATCAGCAGGGTCAATGCGCAGCTTGCCAGTGCTAGCCAAAGGCCAATCTCGCCGAACAGCAGACTGCCAGCGGTAGCCGCGATCCCCACCAGGGTCAAAACCAGCAGTACGGTTTGAAAGCGATTGAGCCAGCGGTGCCTCGACCTGGCATCGTGTCGGCCGGCTAGACCAGAAAGGGCCATGGTCCAATTACTCGCTGTTCCGGTCGTCGCGTTCACGCATGAGCCAATAGGTCAGACCCAAGGCCAGTATCGTCCCCGCCAGGGCGGCCACTTTGGCAGGATCAACGTCGGGGTCAAGGATGATGAACTTGCGGGCCAGTGCCAGGATCGCGATCAGAATGACGGTCTTGACCTGGATGATGCTTTCCTTACGCAGCGCCACTCTGACGATCGAATGCTTGAATTCCATCGCGATCAGGAGCGTCATGATCATGCCGAACACATTCTGGAATACCTTGTGATCCAGGGGATTGAAGGCATCGAGGACCAGCAGCGTGAAGACGATAGCGATGAGCTGGAACAGCGACACCACGATGATGACGGCAATTACCGCCGACAGAACGAGGGCGACGACCTGCTCGAAGCGCTCGTAAACCGTCATCAACCGCCACTGGGAGCGCATCTCGTCAAGGGTCGTGTGGCCAGATTCTTTATGCATAAGCGTTGCTCTCTCTTTCAATGAAACGTTAATGGAACGGGGAGTCCGAGAAGACGACTCGATTACACCTGGATTGCCGAGGCAATTGCGAAGCCACCCAGCGCATAATGTCCTGCGCGCCCGTGGCGCCGCCGATGGGGGGATCAGCCTCTTGCACGTCAACCCTTTGTCCCATGCATGGCATCAATCCGGCTTCTGGTCTGGCGGCAGCAATCCCAGCAGATCCGCCTGCAAATGTTGCAACTTGTCGATGCCAGCCCTCAATGCCTCGACACGGCCGGCATTTTTCATTTCACTCAGGGTGTGCGCTAACTGCTGGATGCTCTGATGCAGGACATCGACCTGATCATCAGGGTCCTTGCCGAAGAACGTAGGGCGGCCACTTTGATCCCGCCAGTATTGGAGTGCTTCGGGTTGAGGCGGCACTTGGGTCTTACCTGACAGATAGTCGATCATCTGGGAAATCCAGACCCTGTGGTCGGCGTATGTGAACGGCACGGGCAGCGCGGAGCGACTGTCAGGCTTGAATCCCTTCCAGGATAAGGGTACCTGCCAGGTGTGTAGCCATTGCTCGAATTCATGCGCCGGCATCGGATGCCCGATGGCATAACCCTGGCCCCACTCGCATCCCATACGCAGCAGCATTTCACCATGCTGAATGGATTCAACTCCCTCCGCGATGCAGTTCCTGCCAAACGACCTTGCCAGTGCCAGTAGCGCATCCAGGATGGCGATATCGTCCGGATCCTCGAGCATGTCGCGTATAAAACCCTGGTCGATCTTGAGCAGGTGCGCGGGCAGGCGCTTCAGATAGGTCAGCGATGAATAGCCGCTGCCGAAATCGTCGAGGGCAAACCGCAATCCCATCCTCCCGCACTGGGCCATCAACTGAGACACTTGAACGAAGTCCTCCACGGCGCTGGTTTCGAGGATTTCCAGTTCAAGGTCTTGCGGCTGGGCGCCGGGATGTCGTGACAACATACCCCGTAGATGCATGATGAAGTCCGGTTGCAGCAAGTGTCGCGCACCGATATTCACGCTGATCGGGACATGTAGGCCGGCCTTGCGCCAAACTTCGATCTGGGTCAGCGCAGCCTCGATGGTCCATTCCCCCACGTCAATCCCGAGCGGATGGTTCTCAATGATGGGTATGAAGGAGGCAGGAGATAACAAGCCACGCGTCGGATGTTGCCAGCGGATCAAGGCTTCGGCGCCCAGCACCTCACCGGTGCGCATGTTGACCTTAGGTTGGTAATAAAGCAGAAACTGCCCATTGGCAAGGGCATTCGCTATGCTGTCCAATCCTTCGTGACGGGTGCGCAGCGTACCATCCTTCTCCATATCGAAAACGTGATATCGATTCTTGCCGGCTTGCTTGGCACGATACATAGCCTGATCTGCCTGCCGCAGCAGTTGGTCGGCGTCGATATCTTCGCCTTGCGGGTAATAGCTCACACCGATACTCGCGCTCACCTCGCACAGTGCGTCACCAATCGGTACGGGCTGTGCAGCCACCTCGATCAGGCGATCGAGAATCGGTACGCTGATGGAAACATCCGGCAGGTCGACCAGAACAGCGACAAACTCATCACCACCAAGGCGGGCCAAGGTATCGCCTTCGCGCAACACCTGCGTCATACGCCTGGACAGGACGGACAGCAATTTGTCGCCGACTGCGTGGCCGTGCTGGTCGTTGACCTCCTTGAATCCATCCAGATCGATGAAGACAACCGCCAGGTGCATGCCACGCCGCCGTGTCTGACAAATGGCCTGCTTAAGGCGGTCTCCAAGCAATAGTCGATTGGGTAAGCCGGTGAGCAGGTCGTAATGAGCAACGCGTTCAAGCTGTTGCTGGTTCTCCTTCAGCGCTGTGATGTCGGAAAACATGGCTGCGTAATGCTCGATATTGCCCCGCATATCCGGGACTGCACTGATCGTCAGCAGCGCGGCAAACTGACTGCCGTTCTTGCGTCGGCACCAGAGCTCTCCGTGCCAATAGTCGTGCTCACGCAGAGCCTGCCAAACGGTCAGATAGAACTCATCGTCATAGCGATTGGACTCGAGCAGACGAGGTGTCTGGCCCAATACTTCCTCCCGCGCATAACCAGTGATCACGGTAAACGCCCGGTTGACGTTGACAATATGGGCCTGAGCGTCGGTAACGAGGATGCCCTCTCCTGCGTGCGCAAAAACTTTAGCCGCAAGGCGAAGCTCTTCCGCGGTTCTTCTGCGTGAGGTGACATCATGGATATAACCGTGCCAGAGGATGCTCCCATCAGGCATGGCTTCAGGCGACGCCTCGCCTTCGACCCAGATCACCCGACCGTCTGGAAACTGCACCCGGTACTCGTCATGCCAAAGCGCGAGTGACCTCCCCGACGCCTGTATGGTTTCATGCACACGGTCGCGGTCTTCAGGATGGAGCGCAGCGAACGCAGGAGTGGCATCTTCAACAACATCCTCCGGTGCAACCCCGTATATGTCCTGTATCTTCGCACTGGCATAAGGGAAGTGCGAGCTGCCGTCAGGACGAAGACGGTATTGGTAAAGCATACCGGGAACGTGGCTGGCCAACTCTTCTCGCTGTCGGCGCATAGAGTTCAGCGCCTGCTCTACCCTCGTGAGATCGGTGATGTCCTCTACCGTCGCTGTAGTCAGCTCGATGGGTTCCCCGGTGAAAAGCGGGTGCTGGCACCGCCCGCAATTGGGCTTCTCTGCCAACTTGTTGGCTGGCACGCGATTGATGGATTGGCAGTGTGGGCAGACGATATGAACGCTGTCACTCATGAGGTGGGTCCTTGGGACACAGAGGAAGTCATGGCTCCGGCAGTTGGGCCTGGGGATTCGAGCTGTAGCCCTTGCGTCAGTTCCCGGATGCTGTATTCATCCAGCGTTTCCCGTGCGAGCAGTTCGCGCGCGCACCGCTCCAGCACTTCTCGGTTAATTTCGAGAATTCGGTATGCACGATCAAACACACCCATCACGATGTCACGGATGGCTTGGTCGATGCGTGCCTGAGTCGATTCGGCTACCCGGCAGCCACCCTGTACCAGTTCAGGCGCATCAAGAAAACGCGGCCGCTGTGCCTCAAAAGCAACGTACCCCAAGCCCTCATCCATGCCGAAGCGCGTAATCATGTCGCGGGCGATGTCGGTGGCCCGCGCGAGATCGTCTGAAGCCCCTGTGGACAGCTCGCCAAACACGAGCTTCTCAGCCGCGCGCCCGCCCAGGAGCACGGCGATCTTGTGCTCCAGGTCAGCACGTGTCATCAGAAATCGGTCTTCTGTGGGCCGCTGCAGGGTGTAGCCGAGTGCACCGATGCCACGCGGAACGATTGAAATCTTGTGTACCGGATCGGTGCCGGGCAGCGCCAGCGCCACCAACGCATGTCCCATCTCGTGATAGGCCACGGTTTCCCGCTCCTTCGGATTGAGCACACGGTTCTTCCTTTCCAGACCGGCCACGATGCGCTCGATGGCGGCGGTGAAGTCTTGCAGTTCCACAGCCTGCGCCTTGCGCCGCGTCGCGTTCAGCGCTGCTTCGTTCACGAGATTGGCCAGATCAGCGCCGGAAAAGCCGGTGGTCAGCGCCGCCACCTGTTCCAGATCTACACCTTGGGCCAGGGTGATCTTCTTGACATGGACCTTCAGGATATCCAGGCGACCTGTCTTGTCGGGACGGTCCACCAGCACCTGACGGTCGAAGCGACCGGCGCGAAGCAAGGCCTGATCGAGGACCTCCGGCCGGTTGGTGGCTGCAAGGATGATCAGCCCGACCGAGCTGTCGAAGCCATCCATTTCGGTGAGCAACTGGTTCAGCGTCTGCTCACGCTCGTCGTGTCCACCGATCGGTCCTCCGGCACCGCGTGCGCGACCCAAAGCATCCAGCTCATCAATGAAGATGATCGCCGGCGCCTGCGCACGCGCCTGTTCGAACAGGTCGCGCACACGGGCCGCTCCCACGCCGACAAACATCTCGACAAACTCTGATCCGGAGATGGAGAAGAAGGGCACCGCCGCCTCACCGGCCACGGCCTTGGCCAGCAATGTCTTGCCGGTGCCCGGTGGGCCGACCAGCAACACGCCCTTGGGAATGCGCGCCCCGAGCCGTCCATACTCTTGCGGATTCTTGAGGAAGTCGACGATCTCAACCAACTCCGCCTTGGCTTCATCAACGCCAGCGACATCGGCAAAGGTCACGCCAGTATTCTTCTCCATGAATACCTTTGCACGGCTCTTGCCAATGCTCAGGAAGCCCCCCATGCCCTGTTTCTCAGCGAAGCGTCTGAACAGGAAGAACCAGACCCCGAAGAAGGCCACCGCCGGCAGAGTCCAGGAGAGCACATCACGCAGCCAGGTGCTTTCCACCACCCGCGCATAGGGCACGTCGTACTTGGACAGCCGCTCGGCCAGGTCGGGTTCGACCCGGGTGGCCACGATGGTGGTCTTGCCCCGGCTGTCCGGCGATTTCAGGTGCCCGGTCACCGTTCGGTCCGACACCAATACTTCGGCGACGCGCCCCTCGGCCAGCGCTTTCTCGAACTCGCTGTAGGGTACAGGCTCGACCGTCTTGGCCGCCTGCCAGTAGTTCTGCAGCGTCAGCAGCAACAGGCCGGCGACGATCCAGTAGCCGATGTTCCATTGATCTTTCTTTTCCATGGGCAGGGTACCTCGCAAGTCGTGCCGCTAGAGAATGGGGGTGAACAGACGGGCCACCCCGTCGCGCAAGCGGATGGCCAGCGGGCGGGCGCGCAACGCCTTCGCCGATATCTCGCCCGACGCATCACGAGCGGCATCAAAAAGGGATGACAGCCGCCTAGACAACGCGGTGTCGTACACCTCCACATTGAACTCGAAGTTGAGGCGCAAACTGCGCGCATCCCAATTGGCCGAACCCAGGCAGCACCACGCTCCGTCTACCAGCATCAGCTTGCTGTGGTCGAACGGGCCAGGCCGTTCGAAGATGCGTACACCGTGCTCCAGCACCTGCCAGTAGTGGGCGCGCGCGGCCCATTGCACCGTGGGATGGTCGCCGTTTGCGGGCGTCAGCACGTCGATACGCACGCCGCGCAACGCGGCCGTACTCAGCGCCGCGATCATCGGCTGATCGGGGACGAAGTAAGGTGTCCAGATGCGCACCGAATGCTTCGCCGCGCTCAAAGCGCCCATGAAGGTCCAGCGCATCCGGTCCAGGGCCTCGTCGGGACCGGCCTCGATGCCGCGCGCCCAAGAGGTTCCTTGCTCATCAGCCATTACGGGCGGTTCGCCCCAGTAACCCTTGCTGAGCCGCTCGCCCGTGGTATCGCACCAATCATCGGTGAAGCTCCGCATCAGATGCTCTACCACCGGCCCGCGCAGACGAAAGTGCAAATCGTGACAGGCCTGGCCCGGCGCATCGGGCCGCCAATACGTGCTGCAGATGTTCATGCCACCGGTGAAACCTGTCTCGCCATCGATCACCAGCAGCTTGCGGTGATTGCGCAGATGCGCGGCATGCAGGCGCGCGGGAATCAACGTCGGGTTGAACGTCGCCGCCGGAACGCCGGCGCGTTGCAAGGCGCGGTAGGCGCTGCGGTGCGTCCAGCGGGCAGAGACGTCGTCGATCAGCACCCGCACTTGCACGCCGCGCTCATGAGCCCGGCGCAGCGCATCGACGAACTGCGCCCCGATGCCTTGGCTGTCGAAGATGTACGAGGCCAGGGCGACGCTGTACCGCGCCGATTCGATGGCGGCGAGCATGGCCGGGTAGGCCTGCTCGCCATCGACAAGCGGCTCGGTGCGGTTGCCGCCGGTCAGCGACTGGCCGGTGGCGCGTCCCACCAGGTGCGCCAGACCGGCAAGCGGCGCCGAAACAGCCTCGGGCATCGTGGGCGAGAGGCCTTGCCGAACAGCATGATCTGCTCCCGGAAAAAGCCGCCGCGCCCGCCGCTGGTAACGGTTGATGCCGAACAGCCCATACAGCAGCGAACCGCCCAGCGGCAACAAGGCGATCAGCAGTACCCACAGCGTGGCCGATCGCGGGTCACGCTTGTAGATGATCGCGTGCCCCGCTGTGGGGATAGCGACCGCCAGCGACACGAGGGTGGCTGCCAATGTCAGCCCGTTGGGGTCGGACACGACAGCCTCCCATCGCTCAAGATTCGCCGCCCGCTGACTTCTTCTTGCGCTTAGGCTTGCTCTCGCCGTTCGGCGGTGCCTCGGCCACGTTCGCGGCATCGGGCTTATCAGGCTCGGCCGGCTGCGCGGGTGGCTCCTTGCGCTCGAAGACGACGCGTTCGGCCTTGTCGTCCCAGCGGGCGCTGGCGTGATCGCCCTTGCCGATACCGCCACCCAGCATCTCGCGCGCCAGTGCCGTCTCCAGCTCGCTGCGGATCAGCCGCTTGAGCTCACGCGCGCCGAACTCGGGCTTGTAGCCTTCCTCCGCGAAGTGATCGATCAAGGTCTGATCGAAGGTCAGCGTCACGCCCTGGCTGGCGGCGTTGCGGGCCACACGATCGAGCTGCAGGCCGACGATATGGCGGATCTCCTCCTTGCCCAGCGCATGGAAGACGATGATCTCGTCGATGCGGTTGAGGAACTCGGGGCGGAAGTGTCCGCGCAGCACGTCCATCACCTCGGACTTGGTCTTCTCGTATTCCTCGCCGGCGGCGCCACGGGCCTTCAGCCGACGCTGGATGATGTCCGAGCCCAGATTCGAGGTGGCGATGATGATGGTATTGGTGAAATCCACCACCCGGCCCTTGCCGTCGGTGAGCCGCCCGTCGTCGAACACCTGCAGCAGGATGTTGTAGACGTCGGGGTGAGCCTTCTCGATCTCGTCCAGCAGCAACACGCTGTAGGGTTTGCGCCGCACCTTCTCGGTGAGCTGGCCACCCTCGTCGTAGCCGACGTAACCCGGAGGCGCCCCCACCAGGCGTGCCACGGCATGGCGTTCCCCGTACTCGGACATGTCGATGCGCAGCAGCGCACCTTCATCGCCATAGATGGACTCGGCCAGCGCCTTGGCGAGCTCGGTCTTGCCCACGCCGGTCGGCCCGAGGAACAGAAAAGTCGCCACCGGCTTGCCGCCTTCGCGCAGGCCCGCGCGCGACAACCGCACGGCATCGGCCACCGCGCGCACCGCTTCGTCCTGGCCCACGAGGCGCTCGTGCAGCCGCTGCTCCAGATGCAGCAGCTTCTCGCGTTCTTCCACCGTCAGCTCGTTGACCGGAATGCCGGTCAGGCGCGAGACGATCTGCGCGACATGCTCGGCTTTGACTTCGGCACTGCCCGAGGCGCGCTCGCGTTCCCATTCCTCGACAAGCTTCTTGAGTTCGGCCTCTTTGGCCTCGATGTGCTTGCCCAGCTCGGCGGCCTTGTCGTACTGCTTGCGCGAAGCCACATAGTCTTGCTCACGCCGCAGCTGGTGCAGTTCGGACTCCAGCTCTTGCACCGCCACCGGGCGGGCCGTGGCCGACAGCTTCACGCGTGCGGCCGCCTGGTCGAGCAGGTCGATGGCCTTGTCAGGCAAAAAGCGCGCGGTGATGTAGCGGTCCGACAACTCGGCGGCGGCGATGATCGCATCCTCGGTGATGCTGACCTTGTGGTGCGCCTCGAAGGTGTCGCGCAGGCCGCGCAGGATCATCATGGTCTGCGCTACCGTCGGCTCGGGCACCATCACCGGCTGGAAGCGACGCTCCAGCGCGGCGTCCTTCTCGATGTACTTCTGATACTCGTTGAGCGTGGTGGCGCCGATCAGGTTCAGTTCGCCGCGCGCCATCATCGGCTTGAACACGTTGGCCACGTCCAGCCCGCCTTCGCCGCCACCCTGGCCTGCACCGACGATGGTGTGCACTTCGTCGATGAAGAGAATCAGCTCGCCCTGGTGCTCGGTCACTTCCTTGAGCACCTTCTGCACGCGCTCCTCGAACTCGCCGCGGTACTTGGCGCCTGCCACCATGGCGTTGATGTTGAGTTCGACCAGACGCTTGTCGCGCAGCGTCTCGGGCACTTCGCCGGCGACCATCCGCTGCGCCAGCCCTTCGGCGATGGCGGTCTTGCCGACGCCGGGCTCACCGATCAACACCGGGTTGTTTTTCTTGCGCCGGGCCAGCACCTCGATGGTGGTCTCGATCTCCTGCGCACGGCCGATGACTGGATCGAGTTTGCCCTCGCGCGCCATTTTGGTGAGATCGCGCGAGTATTTGTCCAGCTCGGGCGTGTTGGTCGGCGTCTCGGCGCGGCCATCCTCGGCACCTTTGCCGACCACCTTGCTTACCTGCTGGCGCAGCGCTTGCGGCGTGAGGCCGTAACGGCGCAGCAGGTTGGCCGCCAAACCTTCGCCTTCCTCGGCGAGCCCGATCAGGAAATGCTCCGGCCCGACATAAGAGTGGCCGAGTTCGTTGGAGGCCACGAAAGCACGGCTGAGCGCGTCCTTGACCCGGGGCGACACGCCGATCTCGCCCTCGAACGGCTTATCGCCGCGCTTGGCTTCGGATTCGATCTGGCGCTTGAGGTCATCGACCTTGATCTTGAACTGCCCCAGGATGGTCTTGACCACGTCGCTGTCGATCAGCGCCAGCAGCAGGTGTTCGGTATCGACTTCGGCGCGCCCGAACTCTGCAGCGTGTCGGGCGGCCTCCTGCAATAGGGCCTCGGACTGTTCGCTGATACGGCTGGCGAGCCCACTGCCGCGACGGCGCGCGGTGCCCGTACCGGCCGGGGCGGGTTCGCCGAACGAGGCATCGACGACCTCGTCGGTATCGGCCGCCATGGACGGTGCGTCGTCACCGATGCGGAAGAAGTCGCTGCCAAGGAAGTCTTCGAACAGCCCGCTGCGCGAGCCGAACAAGGCTTCCAGCGGTGAGACGGTGCGCTTTTGCTGGCGCACCAGTTGGCGATAGTGATCGTCACACAACAGCATGGTGCTGTGGCGACCATTGAGATTGGCTTCCACCCGCACCGTGGCGGGTTGGCCGCAGACTTGGCATTGTTTTCTGGCCATGCTGACACTCCTTAACTTAGAGAGACAGCGAGGCACCGTATGGCACAGTGCCGCGCCGGTCGTTTGATCACTTTCGATGGGAAAGAGTTGGTTGAGGGCGTCAGCTATTGACCGGGATTGAACGCCCCTGTTTTGGTGCACTGACCTCACGCTTGTCCATGGTGATCGTCAGCACTCCGTTCTTGAAATTGGCTTTGATCGAATCCTGGTTGGCATCATCTGGCAGATTCAGGGCGCGCTGGAAACTGCCATAGGAGCGTTCGATGCGGTGAAAGCCACCCTCTTTCTTTTCCTGCTCCTGACGCTTCTCACCACGCACTACCAGCACGTCGTTGTCGAGATTGATCTGGATATCCTTCTCCTCAACACCGGGAAGTTCCAAAGCAATCTTGTACTGTTTGTCGTCTTCCTGGATATCCAGGGCCGGCTTCAGCATGCCCGGCCAGTCGGCTGGCAAGCGCGGCACGGTCAGTGCAGGAAAGCCGAACCCCCGAAAGGCATCGTCAAACAGACGATCAATCTCGCGATGCAACTGCACGATCGGACTGACTGCCCCTCCAGGCACTGGCACATCATTGCGCTGCACAGGCAGACCAGAAGAGGCGGCTTGCTGCTCCTCCTGCTCTTTCTTGAACCAGTTCCAGGGTGCCAACTTCTTGAAGTCAATATCCATGTTACACCTCCAAATAGAGAAGATTCAGTTAACTCGTTCGACTGCTACGACAGACATTGCGCGGCTGCGACACGTCCTGTTCGACTGAGCTCTGTCACGCTTGCGCATCACCTCCTTCTTCGTGCTTGCTTGCGTCTGATCGGCAATCCACTGATCAATCTCGCCTCTCCGAAATCGTGCAAACCTTTACAAAAGATTGTTTCGGACAACAAAAAAGTCAAGGGCACAAGGCATAGGTGTTCTTCCCGTTCACACGGATACATACCAGACGGCCGATCTATGCCCTGACGGGTATTGATATCGAAACGTACGAGGCTCGCGCGGGGCTCACAGAGCCACCAGCCTGCCCGGGCAGGTTGGGTGTTGACGGGCATCAGCGTCGATCTTGGAAGGCAAAGGCGCGGCTCTTAGACTTGCTGTGGCCTCAAGGGCGTACTGCCTGCGATGTTCAGGACGCGCCACACCGATGCGGTGCCAGGCTTTTGCTCGTCTCCGGAACGCCGCGGATATCGATCTCGTCGATACGCAGTGTGCCATTCGCGCGAAAGAGGACCGCCGACGGAGGTAAGGAGATCTACCCTGAGGATCGTGCCGATTGCCTGGCTCGGCGCGTCAATAAATATCAGTGAGAGTCTGGAGCCTGGTCGCATCGTGTGTTGGCCATGCGTGCCAACCAGTGTCGCATCGCCGCAGAGTCTTCCTGTCTCTCCGCTGGACCTTTAAGTCGTGGAGAAGGTGGGGAAGTTGATCGATGAGTGGATGTTGCGGCAATTGCTCCAAGGTCATGGCCGAAAATTGGGGCCGTTGCCCACACCGGCCAAAAGGCTAACCGAGGCTTGGCCAGAACAGTTTGAATCTATTTCGTTTACCCATGTCAGGCTCCTCGCGCCAGTCGATGCTCAGAAAGCAGCCGAACTTCCACGGCCGGTCAACGTCGTAGCCCATGCTGACCAGGATGTCGCGCAGGTTCTGGCCCTGCCAGGCGGGTGGCCAGGAAGCAATCGCCCGCTCACGGATGCTCAGGGAGGGTCGGGCACCATGTTCGCCTCGGTCACCTCGTACACATGACCCAAGCCGTGGCAGGTCGGGCACGCCCCCTGCGGCGTGTTCGGCGAAACATCCTCGGCGTAGAGCATCGGTTGGTTGGCGGGATAGGCGCCGGCGCGCGAATACATCATCCGCACCAGGCTGGACAGGGTGGTCACACTGCCCACGGAGGAACGCGCATTGCTGGCCCCCGCTGCTGCTGCAGCGCCACCGCTGGTGGCAGGCCGTCGATCGCATCTACGTCCGGCACGCCCGCCTGGTCGATCAGGCGCCGTGTATAGGGGCCACCGACTCAAAGTAGCGTCGCTGCGCCTCGGCATAGATGGTGCCGAAGGCCAGCGAGGACTTCCCGGAGCCGGAGACACCCGAGAACACCACCAGCGCATTCCGCGGGATAGAGACGTCCACCTCTTTGAGGTTGTTCTCACGCGCGCCAGGACGGCAGCTCGTCAGGAAGATTTATCTTCCGCCGCCGTGTCGCTGTGGGCGTGCCTTATCCTGCGGACGATCCACCAGATCGTCAGCATCACCGCAGGTACCAGAACCGCCATCACCTGCGCCACGCTGTCGTGAACGAGCGGAATGCCCTTGAGCAGGTAGCCGAGAAGACTCACGACGTAATAAGAAATTGCCGCGACCGACAGGCCTTCGACGGTTTGCTGAAGGCGCAATTGCAACTTGGCCCGGTTGTTCATCGAAGCCAGCAGGTCGCGGTTCTGGCGTTCAAGTTCGACGTCGATCCACGAACGCAGCAACGCGATGGCTCGGGTCAGTTTGTCGGAGAGCTTGGCCTGGCGCTCCTTTACGGATTGGCACTCCCGCATGGCTGGAGCGATGCGACGCTACAGGAAATCCGCCCAGGTGCTGTATCCGGATACGGCCACTTCTGAAAGCGCAGCCAGCCTTTCCTCGACGATCTCGTAGTAGGTACGGCTGGCGCCGAAGCGATAGAGATTTGCCGCGACGCCAGCTTCCAGTTCGGCGGCCAGACCTGTCAATTCGGAAAGCAGCACGTCGCTATCGCGGCGTTCTACCAAATTCGTACACATCTCGTCAGTGATCGCAGCAAGGCGCGATGTCTCATTGCAGCCTGTTAGTTACCGGTTTCAAAAAGGTGCTACTGAGATGTTGGTGGCAAAGTCCGTATAACCAGTAGCTATTGGCGGACGCGCCTACGCTGCGCTCCGGCACGCCGCAACGCCAAGCGTTATCGCACCATCTGAATGTTCGCTTTGCGACCTCAGCATGCTTAAGCTCCCGGAATCTCGGCGACAAAAAAAGGTCCGCTTTTTATCAAGAACAGTCAGTCTGAAAAGGTCCCGCTTCTATCAAAAAAACGGACGTAGCCTCGATTTCAATTGAGGGCTCTGCCCTCTCGCCGCAAGCGGCGATTCGCCCGAGGTATTTAAGGACCAGCGATTTTATCGCCGGATTCTGGCGCACGGCGCTCTTTCCGATACCGATAGCGTTGGCGACTTCGCCACGGTTTAGCTGGCCCCGAAAGACGATTTGCTTTAAGTCGTCACCGGTTTTCGTAGCGGCCCAACGCTGAAAGGCAACAAGGTTTTCGCGAGCTTTTTCTTGTCCGTTAGCCATTCTCGATACTCAACGCTTTTTCAAGGGCATCCACAAAACCGTTTCTGAGGACAACCTTGCCGTTTTGGTCCTTGATGCTGCCGCGTTCTGTTTTAGTCCAGCCCTTTAATTTAAGGGACTCCTCAGAGATGGCGTCTCTCAATGCATCAATCTCGTGACTCAACAGGCTCGGTAACCTCGATTCAGATTTGTCTTCAGCACCCGCTCGGTAGTCAATTTCCAATTTCTTGATCGATGCAAACCTTTTATTTTCGGCCCTCAATTTACGGACCTTCGAAATCAGGTCGAGTATGAGGAAGCGGTGAGTTTTATTGCTTACCTCATCAACCCAATCGTACTCGCCCGAGGGCGTGGTCTGTGCTTTGATCGCTTTCTTTTTCTGGTCTCCAAGCGCCTGCCAAGCCTCAATGACCGCTCTATAATGTTCTCCGGTTTTGTTTCGGATGGTCTGCTCGCTAGGAGCGCCACGACTGGCTCCTAGCTTCGCAATCGTTGAGATTCTGAAATCAACCGAGCCTGACTCATGATGTTCCTTGCAAACGGCGTGAAGGGCCTCCAGGGACTTCCTGGAACGAGAATTTTTCAGTTGGCCCAGTATGGCCTCGTAGACTTCGTTCGGTTCACTCATTGCAGCTCTCGATTTCTAGCGGGAATTTCAAAGACCCGTTCATGGCTGACTCGATCTCTTGGCGCACATCACCTAGCTGTAGTGGTTCGGCGAGATCTTCCAAGGTGATTTGCCCATTGATCAACTGGTCAGCGACGTGCCAGTTATTCTGTGTCACTTGCATAATCAGCCGGACGACCTGATTGGCAGCTTCGAGCTGCTGATCCTCGGTCAACCGAAATATCGCGGGTGCAATCCCATTGGTGTCCGCCAATTTGTCGAGCATCTGACTGAGCAGGGGGCGTGCCCTGGAGGCACTGGCGCTCTCGTAAATTTCAGCGTTGGCACAGACCTCAGCGAGCAACCGAAACTCGCTGCTTTGCTCCTCCAAATGCATCTCCATTTCCACGTAATTGTCGCTGACGATCAGTTGGTGCTGGCCTGTCTCGGAGGTCTTCAGCAGTTCGGTAGATTGAGAAATCAGGCGGTATAAGTGCTGGAGATCCGTAAGAAGCATGTCGAGCTTTTTGGCTTTTTCCTCATACGCCGAGGTGATCTTTTTCAGCGTTCGCTCTTTACCAAAAACCTGTCCCGAAGACTCGGTATCGTACCGCTCGTCATCGAGCGTCTGCCTTTTTTCTTCGAGTTCGTGGTATTCATTGCGGGCGACATTGATTTCCAGAATGATTTCGTTGGCAATAGCCGACAAACCGCCCAGAAACGCCGGGCCGGTAATGAAGAAGCGGCACTGGGGACAATTTCGAGTCCCAAGATAGCCATTGGGCACCGGCGCGTACTGTGCTTCAACCTTTCGCTCAACCAGCGCCATGCCACCTTCGTCACACTTGTTGCCGCTCATGGGGCAGATTCCGAAACTCATAAGTTGGAAGGCTCCAGAGGGCCAACTAGGTGTCAGACACTGATCCATGATGCTTCGGTCTGTGGCGATTAATTCCGGACGCGCCTCTTCGATTTTCTTCTGGAGGATGAGGTCTTCGTAACGATAGTGACTCTGCTCAAGTGCCCGTTTTTCAGCCGCCGCCATCTCCAGCCGCATTTTGCTGGCTCCTACCTTTGTGTAGTAAATCGTCATCACCAGCGAGGAATGACCAACCAGCTTTGAAATCACGGCTATGGGCGCTCTGCCGTCGACAATGTAGGCAGTGATAAGGCTGACGCGGAGAGCGTGAGGGGTAAATTGGCTCTTGTAATCCACGCTGTTCTTATTTTCGATTTTCTCAGCGAAGTCCTCACCGGGCCTCTGACTATGAAACAACAGAGCAGGCAGCGTTCGTGTAAACGCGGTTTTCGTAAATATGGGCGACACCTTCTCATCACAGGTAATTGACGCCGGATCGCGAAAAAGGAACGCTTGTTTACCACGCCGTTTGAGGATGTCTTTGTTGGTCTTTTGCTTCAGCTTGATTTGCGTCCACGGTGTGAGTTCTTCGATAGGATTGTATTTGGACTGCCACTCCCGAAGCTGGATGACCCAATACGCCAGGTCTTCCGGCATAAAGGGAACTTCGTAGCCGCCAAGCTTCTTTCCGGTTTTGTTCGTCGTGATGTAGGCACTCAACTCACCGTCATCGTTCCCTTTCCGAATAATGCCTTGGTTTCGCTTTCGGGTTGCAATCGGGTTTAAATTCTTGATCCAGTGGATCTTCCCATCACGCCATACCGGAAGGAATTCATCCCCCTCTCCGCTATCGAGCCAAAGGATCTGTTGACTGCGCAATGGAATGGACAGCAACGTGTAGAGAGCAACAATTTTCACGGGCGACCATAACTCGTACACCTCTTCAGAATAGCGCTTGCGACCTCGCTTCCGTTCTTTTGTCACTACTCGACAAACGCAGTTTGGGTCGTTCTCATCGATTAACTGAGGATCAACCTCGAACCAGCAGTCTTCGAGGAAGGGATGCAATTGATATAGATCGCGAAACGACGTCGCCTCTAGCAGAACAAGATACTGCTTGGCTCGTAAAATGGCATCCATGGGTAATGCGGGCTTGTTTGATTCACTGCGCCTGTAGCTGGGCAACTGGTCTAACAAGCCCTTGAGAACGGTTCTCAGAGGATTGCGATAGCCGGGCAGAACTATCAACTCACCGTTATCGTCCTCGTCAGAGCAATAAGTCTCCAAAATCCACTCGAAAAAAGCGGAACAGGCGTTATGCCTTGATTTTTTTACAGTATCCGCGGTGGCATTTATAAAGTTTTCGTACGCTCGCTCATTAAACGGGATATCCCTTGACAACATGGCTCCCGGATCGTCAACCAAGCCCAACTTGTCCACGTAAAATCTAAGGAATGCTCTCAAATGTGAGTATTTGTTGGATTGGCCTGTACCAGCCTCTACATAACACTGAATGGCTTTCCAAAACTCGGGGTATTTGCTGGTCAGTTCTCGATTAATGGCGTTTTCGTTGCCCAGGAAGTGAGGCCAACTTATCCAATCTTCGGCATAAAATTGGTTTGGGGTCGATACCAGCTTCGGGTCTTTTTCGTAGCCCCTGAAGTATTCCGCCCCTGATTTAAACCCCAAGCGTTGAGCGGCTTCGGACGCCTCGGCGACAGTGGCGTACCTCTTCACGGGGCGCTCAATGCCAAGGTAGCTGTACCAATCATCCCAATCTTCGGCATAGAAGTCGTTGGGAGATACTGTCAGCTTCGGGTCTTTTTTGTAGTCCTTCTGGTATTCCTTAATTGATTTGAATCCCAGGCGCTGAGCGGCTTCGGACGCCTCGGCGAGGGTCGCGTACTTTTCTCTGGGGCGCTCATTGCCAAGAAAACTGTACCAATCGGCCCAATGTTTGCCATAGATTTCGTCGGGATGGGATGGCAGCTTCGGGTCTTGTTTGTAGCCCTCTTTGTATTCTGTGGACGTTTTGAATCCCAAGCGCTGAGCGGCTTCGGACGCCTCGGCGAGCGTCGCGTACTTGCCGTCGGGGCGTTCAGTGCCAAGGAAGCTGTACCAGTTACTCCAATCTTCGGCATAGAATTGACCGGGAGAAGCTGGCAGCTTCGGGTCTTTTTGGTAGTCCTCAAAGTATTCCGTCTGTGTTTTGACCCCCAAGCGTTGAGCGGCTTCGGACGCCTCGGCAACAGTGGCGTACTTCTCACTGGGGCGTTCAGTGCCAAGGAAGCTATACCAATCATCCCAATCTTCGGCATAGAAAACTGCGGGTTGTGATGGCAGCTTCGGGTCTTTTTGGTAGTCCTCAAAGTATTCCGTCTGTGTTTTGAACCCCAGGCGCTGAGCGGCTTCGGACGCCTCGGCAAGCGCCGCGTACCTCTCGGGGCGCTCAACGCCAAGGAAGCTATACCAATCATCCCAATCTCCGGCATAACTTCGGTGGGGATTCGATGGCAGCTTCGGGTCTTTTTGATAGTCATCAAAGTATTCGGTGCGTGTTCTGAAGCCCAATCGCTGAGCGGCTTCGGACGCCTCGGCGAGCGTCACGTACTTTTCTATGGGGCGCGCATTGCGAAGGAAGTTGGGCCAATCAGCCCAATCTTCGGCATAGTGTTTGTCGGGAGCTGCTGGCAGCTTCGGGTCTTTTTTGTAGCCCTTGTTGTATTCATCTCTTATTTTGAATCCCAAGCGTTGAGCGGCCTCGGACGCCTCGGCGACAGTGGCGTACTTCTCACCGGGGCGCTCAGTGCCAAGGAAGCTATACCAATCACCCCAATCTCCGGCATAGAATTGGTCGGGATTTGCTGGCAGCTTCGAATCGTTTCGGTAGCTCTTCTTGTATTCCGGCTGCGTTTTGAATCCCAAGCGCTGAGCGGCTTCTGAGGCTTCGGCGAGCGTGGCGTACTTAGTTGTCATGAATGAGTTCTTTCTTGATTGGAGAAATTAAGCCGTGCTCGGGCGACAATCTGCTCAAATGCGCCCGCATCTGCTTATCAGTGAGTTCGGTGTAGACCTGCTGACTTTCTATCGATTTATGGTGTAGGGCGTTTTTAATGATCAGAGAATCAGCGTTTGCATCAGCCAGAGCTTGCCCATACGAGTGTCGGTGGGCGTGCGCTGTCGTTCCCGCTTCTTTTGAAAACGGTAAACCAATTCTTTCAACGGCTCTTTTAAGCGATTGGTTATAGCCTTTGATTGAGTGCGGAGCGCCTGATTGCGTCGTGAATGCAAACGGATGTTTACCGCCATCGGGGTATCGCTGGTAGGTCAGGTAAAGCCGCCAAAGGTCGTTAAAGGTTTCACCAGCACTTCTTGGAAACCACCAAACCAGAAGAAAGTGGCGACTTTCATTGTCCTCTTTGGGCGCTTTCCAACCTGCATGCAGCGTATGGGATTTCGAATATTCAAATCGCGGTTGCATCCCATACTTGTTGAGCAACTCTTCGCGCCTGCTGGGGCCGTTTAGACGGGGCCGCCCTTTATCGGGATGAAAAATTTTGACCAGTGCGGTTCCGTCCTCCCACGGCACGACATCTTCTATCCAAAGGTGAAAGCACTCGCTGAGCCTGAGTCCGCCGTAATGCATCAGCATGGTAATGAGCACATTCTTCAGGTCCAAGCGCTCATGAACTACGTCGCTCGTTTCAAAGCCATATCGCGTAAGGCCATTCCACAAGAGGTCGTCAATTCGTCCAGGAGGAAAGCTTTTCTTACCCTCATTGCCGTTCGAACGCGACACCCTCCTGGGCATAACCTTCCGGAAATAAGCAGGGGCTGGTTTGTTAGCCCAAAGGTGGGAAAGAAAAGCCCGCCGTTTCTTTTGGTAGAAGGCTGCGAGGCCCATCCACTCCTCGTAACGAGTAGGTTTTACCGTTGGGTTTATCTGAAGCTTTTTCTCTTCATACTGCTCGGAGAGCCAGTCTGTGTATTGTGTTATGAGGCTGATTAGAAAGTTCGCGTCCTTATCCTCGCGTGGTTTCCACCGCAGCCAACTCGGATCGCTACCGTCCTCGCCAATCGTTCCGGTGTAGAGGCTGTTTGAAAACTCCTGAAACAGTTGGTGAGGAGTTTCAAAGCAGTCTTTATTCTGATTCGTGTAATCGATGAGGAGTCGAACCGCAAACGCGCTCCTGTCTTTCCAGCTCCGAGACTTGTATCGATGAACGATCAAATAATCCAAATAACTTTTCAGCAAACCATCTTGGGTGACGATCACCGGAAGACTTATCTTCGTCCCCGTGTTGTCTACTTTGATATTTGCCTCTATGCAGACGCTGTTCAGCACGCAATTTCCAATTGGTCAAATAGTATATTCGTGATTCCACTATATATGCATGTATGCTCAAAAAAAACCAGATTTCGACTTCTGGCATAGGTTTTTGATGCTTTTTAGGATATTTTTTCTATTCCACTAATGGATCGATTCAGGCTCGCTTCTACTGGCCAGAGATTCCTTCGGTCATTGGCAAATCGTTCACGCTCGCTGCGCGACCATTCATTTGCTCCTCTTTCCCAGGCCCAGGCCAGCGGCACCACATGATCAATATCGATGTTGGAAGCGTTCTGAATCACCTTACCCGTGAAGGGACTGATCCACCGTCCTGACACGACTCGACAGCGCTCGTCATCCGCAAAACGCACAGGCGTGGTGGAGGTGGCAATTAACGCCTCGGCACGGCTGTCCTGACAATCACCGTCTTTATCATCCCAGCCGTGACCGAATTCAGACCGGTCGTAGCCATCTGCATCGCCACCAGCTCTAGCCCCAGGAACCGAAACCCCGCTTGGCAACCTGCCGCCTTCGGCAAGACAAAGATCGAGCGTTTCATAGGCCTCATAGTTTTTGGTTCGGTCATACCAGGCACTCTCAGGTGGATGACAGAGACCACTACTCGACCGCTTGATCAGATCAGCGTGGACTGAGAACGCCAGAACAAAACTCAGACATAGAAACCAACCAGGCTTCCAACAACTGCCCCGCAGAACCATTTGCTACCCCTACTACCCTCATTAGGCGCTTCTGGCTCGTCCTTGTGCCTGATACATCTCCCTGATCGTATTGCTGCCACGCTACGCAGATTCGTGAACGTTGCCAACGTGGCATACACTCTCAACCCGGAAAGTTACAGGTTTCATACGACAGATTGTGTCGTCGATAAAAGATAGGAGCATGGAATGCCATTTACGCCGTTTCATATGGGGCCCGGCATCGTCATTAAAGCCCTCCTTCAAGGTGGATTCAGTTTGATGGTGTTCGGTTGGTCTCAAATTGTGATGGATTTGCAGCCACTCTTTGTGTTGCTGACCGGCGAAGGGCAACTTCACTATGGCATCCCCTAATTTGTTATCCCATCGAACGACGAGGATATGAGGTTCCGATCCTAGATCCTTTTCCGCCAGGCGCCTATCGCATACTGCTCTTATAAGCGTTCGAGATATTGTTTTTACAAGCTTTTTTAAAACCATGGTTTGCAATAGGAACTCGCTTTTGAGTCAGGGCAGCACACTTCTGCCGCATAGATCACTCTACTGCTCTCGTATCTGAAACAAAAAACTACGCCTACCGACCAACCTAAATTCACTTAAGCCAGCGAGACTCTGCTCATATTCCAGCCCTGCCCCATTGCTCCGAAGATACCGTTTCGTCTTACAAGAACCGCAGTCAGCAACAAATCCACTAGGTTTTTGATGAATAACTTTAACGGATCCGGCACAAACCGGGCATTTCTGGAGCGCCACAATCTCTTGGTGCCTCCGACCAAGATCAGAAGCTTGTGCCGCAGCATTTTCGCTTGCCAGTGAACGTTCCACATTTGAAAGATCTACCGGGGACAAAGCCTCAAGAACTCTGATTTGGTGTTTTTCCATGCTTACCGCCAGCCCTTTAACGCTCTCTGCCACCTCTAGGGACCTGGTTGGCACCTTGATGATTGGGCGACCGTATCCAAACACCAGCTCTCTCTGCAGTAGCTGATCAACCAGACGACCAAATCTCTCGACGCCATACGGATCGAATGGAGATAACTGCACCCATGCGCTATCGGAAGCAGCTTCACCGGAGTAGAAACGATCGTCACTCAAGTTTGGCCAAGCCAATATCCTCGCGGAAAGGCGCTCATCATTCTGCTCAGCTGGAAAGCCCTCCGGGCGGTCGCCCAATCCCATCCAAGGTACAACCTCAAGCAGAACTCGCTCTGCTCTGTTCGAGTCATCTAGTGATAAAAGTAACTGCCAATCAAGGCCCACCTGTCTAAGCTTGAGATTAAGACCCGCCCAATTGGATGAAAACTCAGTTCCGAGATAAGGGGTCAAAGCATGGCGAAGAACAAGACCGGCATATCTCGAATACGTCCGATTCAGTCCCTCATTTCGCTCTCTTCGTTCCTCAGGCGTTGGTCTTTTGCCACCAATGACATTCCTCAATTCGTTCCAAAGGATCGGTAAATGGCGGTAATGCTGATCATGGCTCAGAATATTCGTAAGATGGAGCCCATCTCCGATCTGTGCGGCGCGACTCACCAATAGGTAAAGGCCTCGCTGCTTAAGGCCACGGACTATTCCCAGTGCACTCTCTAGCTGCTCAAGCGTCTTCGCGAGCTGTTCGGACGCTTTGCTGGTTGAATCCTGCGTAAAGGCCTTCCCCCAGAGCCTGCAAATCTCCTGGGTCAGGCGATGATGCAGGTCATTAGCTCCGTAGAACTCCAAAGCCTCGCTAACAGCAGACTGCAACTGCCGTAGCGTACTGACACGTTTACTCAGGTATTGTTCTATCTTGTCGAGCAACCGTGCGTAAACTCGGTTCTCGTAGATATTAAAATCATCCTCGCTGAACCGGGCCTTGACTCTCTTTGGTATCACTCCGGACAAGGTCTGACGTTGCCAACATTCAGAATGCGACGCGAGGTGAACCAGCGCCCCCTTGGCCAATCTCTTCGCTCTTGCGACATCTGTGACTTCATCTTCATAGTGAAGATCCAGTCTTGGCCTCATCGATATCTGATGAAGGTGCCCTGCCTCGAGAATCTTAAGCAGTTTCGAGTCGAAAGAGTTCAGATGGCTATCTTCATTGACCACGCCCTCAGGCATCAATGGAGAGACCAACTCATCCTCATTTTCGATGCTTGAATCAATCGTATCTAGTATGCGCTCGAATAATTCTACCTTCTGGGCTAAAACCTTGGCGGGCAGCCTGAAGGATTTCCTCTGGCCATCGACGAGGGCGATGTCGCTACCATCGTCGACCAAGAGTTTACTCGCTACTGCATTCACATTGGTTTGATCACCCACCTTCGTTCCAGTTAGGTAACGGCCGGATTCAATAACTTCGGGCAAATGCCCAATACGTTGGCCTGTCAGCCGATCCACCCACATTAAAACCCACCTTCCTTGCGCTTGATGTCTTTCTCTAGCAGCTCCAACGACGTAATCGGTGCACTTTCCAAGCCCGATTGATTCCAGAATGCCTCCAAAGACGCCATTAATTTGCGGACCGAGTCTGCATTTACATCAAAGCGACCAGTCACCTTGCCCTGGCGCATTACCCTGCTTGCGAGCAGATGATCCAAAGCCTCTCCACGAGTTGCTCCAGATGCCATCATTACCGGAACAAACCTCAGCGCCTGTTTTTCGAACCGGTTGCCCCAACCCAAGCCGAAATCACTCTCAAGCTGTCCAGTGAATTCGTTATCCGTCAACTTACCCAGCAAACTTTTGACCGAAGGTGCATGCTCCTTACAGGCTTTATCGAAGACGTTTTGTAACGACTTGAACGAGTAGCTCGCAGGTTGATAATCCCGGATCTCAAAGCTGTGGTCCTGCTTTGGTAGCGTCATTACGTGGGAGCGGTCGTATGTCTTATCTGCCAGCTCATTCGTCGTCTCATCGTGGTTTGCCGTGCCAATAAACCAGACATTTTTCGGAACGAGAATTTGACGACCGTCTCTCAACATATCGGGAGCCCCGGGCAACGCCGTTTCCGAAAGACTAATCAATCGCTCGTCAGGGTTATTCTTTTCGAGAGCGGATAGAAACTCCGCAAAATATTGTTCAGGACGTGATAGGTTCATCTCATCGAGAAGGATTACGTTACAGGTATCCTGCCAGTGAGGGGTCTGTGCCTTATACAAGGCCTGCAAGCAATCCTTCTCATAGAAGCGGCGCTCAAACGCATTAAAATGACCCAGCAAATCATCCCGATCTCTCCACCCGGCCTGAACCGCTATGTCCTGACAGAAACCACCCATCGCCTTCGCGAAGGCCTTTGCAAGACTGGTCTTGCCGGTACCACTTATCCCTTGGAACACATGCAACTGACTCATCGCTAAGCCACCGAGAAGAAGTCGGATATCCTCGATGGGATAAAACAACTCCACATTCTTCTCAGCTCGGGCGATCCGGTGCCGAAGTTCATCAGCAAAGTTCTTCAAATCTGGCACATGTTCCAGCTCGATACTCGCCTGGAAGGCTTTATCAGCGTCCATATGCGACATCGCTGGGAAGGATGTTTTCGCCTTTTGCGCATTGGTCAACTGATCGATGCGACTCTCAAGATCGTCAATGTGAACGGACAAAGTATTCTTATGCGATTCAAGAACACGCTTTTCGCGGGCGATGGCCTCAAGCTCCGTCGCCGCCACGCGCTTGACACTCAATTCCCGACGAGCTTCGTCAAGGTCCGGGCGCAGGGCAGCGATATCTCGCTCAAGATCCGAAACTTTGTCACGTAAATACTGGTTATCACGCTGCAATTCTGCGGTGTCAGATTCTTCAAGCTTCCTCTTGAGGTCCCTATTTTCGCTTTTCAGGTTTTCAAGGCCCTCAAGAATTTCATCCGGAGTTCTCTCGCCTAGGGCATTGCTAAGCTCTTGCAGATCGTACAATCGCTCTTTCAATTCCTGGGTCTGATCCCAAGCTTTATCACGTTGTACTGAAATTTTTTCGAGCTGCCGCTCGAATCCAGCCCGCTCTTGCTCCAATTCGGTCGCGACCTCTTCTTTGATTAAAGCTTGGGAAGATTTAAGTTCCGCCCACTCCCGCTCCAGTCTGCCGCGCCCTCGTTCCAGTTTGGCTTTTTCCTGACCAAGCTCCTGTTCGCGCTGATCAAGCAGTCTCGTGCGCTCGGCCTCCGCCTCCGAGCAACTATGTTTGATTTCCAACAGCTGCATCTCGGCTTGCCTGATCTCATCGGCTAAAGCCCTCTTCCGATTTTGCAGCTCTTCAAGATCAGCCTCTCTCTGCCTCGCCAACTGCTGCTGCTGTGCTTCAAGCTGTTTAAGAGATCTCTCATTTTGCTCGGCAAATCCTGCCTCGGCGTTTGCCTCTCTCTGCTTCAGGGATCGCTCCGTACTCAGTAGCTCACTCTTCTTGGTGGCCACCTGGCGCTCGGCCTCATCCAATCCAGCAGTCCGCTGCTCCATGGAGACCCGCTCTTCCTCGATGAGTTGGGCTTCGTCTTCAAGACGCTTTCTCTCAGCCTCATTGTCCTCGCCCAATTTACTGGCCTGCTCCCATCGCTCGAGATACTCATCATTGAGCCTCTCCTGATACTTGCCAAGCTCTTTACATACATCCGCGAATCTTTCTATCCATCGGACGACGGGAGCCGTGTCGTCAGCCTTCTGTAATGTATCCAGTACTTTCCCAAGCCATTCTTGGTCAACATCAATATCCATGCTGGAGCCAAAGGATTGGTATACCTTTGACGCATTCTCGAACGAAGCCGTCCACATCGGGATATATTTTTCTAGTGACGGTGCCTGACGAGCTGAACCTGCTGATTTATCTGGCACTCCTTGAGCTGAGCTGCGCTTATTTCCATTTCTCTTAGCCATTACATCCAATCCTTAAAGCATTCCGTGAAATTCTTTGCGTACTCAATGTTGTCGATCACTGATTCCTGAGAAATCTCTTCGATCTTCCGTTTGTTAAAGCGACTTTGTGCGTGACCACCCTGGTTGCGAAGATCCGCCAGCTTTAACAGTTTTGCTATCTGCAAATCCTCGTCTGACAGGACCTTGAGGGGATGCTGATCGTCAGCTAAAGCTCCCATTCCTGCCGCAAACAGTAGCGCCTTGAGAGAACTAGTTGGGTTCTGGCATGCTCGGATTACTTGACGCAAATCCTGCCTCGCCAATGATCGAGTAACCCCGCTATTGAAAGAAGGAATCCCCAGAGCACCTAACAATCGTTCATTCAAACTCCAATCTGGCTTTCCAGAGTTCGGCATCTGGCCAATATTTGCCGGATAAGTCTTAATCAACCACTGCATGACAACCTCAAGAAGCTTCTGGCAATCGCCGAGAGCTGCCTCCAGGTCTGAGTCCCAAACCACGCCTGACTCTATCTTTCGCCTCCACTTCAATAACCTCGCAAAGTACCGTCTAATATCTGGCTGTGATTCCACCCACGAAAACTCAATCAAGATATCGAGCTCAGTCCTCTTCTGTATTTCTCGCAACCACTCCTCGTTGGTCAATGTGCCGGCTTCGGGAACTCCAATTAGTTTCGCCAGGTATGTTCGAAGATTCGTATCAGATTCCAGCAGTTGCCTCAGAGCATCCTCAAGCCACCAAGCATTTTCCCGCAGACCAAACGGATCTTTGACCGACCAAAGCTCGTCACCTTCCTCGTCACCGGTCACCCAAACCACAATTCTTGCCGTTTCGGGGGATTCGTCGAGGCGCTGAACGCCTTGCAAACGCACATATTCAGATGTGGCCTGCAGTCCGCCCAATTGCTGGCTTGAGCGATAATCCTTTCTGTATTCCCGGTAGGCTCTAGCCAATAAATCGTTATCGAGGCTGGGAAGGTTCTGTTTGTTTGCTCTGGCAAGAAAAGGCCTAAACGTCTTGCCCGTTTTCCTCTCGATGGAAAATTCCGGAAACTTGGCTTGAGGGTCGACAGATTCGACCTGCTCCAGCCTCGTCACCATTCGAGGCCAGAAGTCTCCGGTTATCGCATCCTGCAACAGAAAACCGGCTTTGAGGTTAGTAGACTCGTCTTCCTCGTCATCCAGCAGTCTTTGGCCCTTATCGGTCAACTTATCCGCAGCCGACGTCAACCAACCGTTACTGATACCCTGTGCGACTATCAAGGTGATCAGTTCAGGGTGTAAGCCTGTCAATGAGGCAATATCAGCCTGCTTAGTGCGATTAGCCCTAATCAGTCCAAGAACTGCTCGCTGAAAAAGGTTCAGCTCGGGCTGGCGAGGCTCCGGGTAAAGGACTCGATGCACAAGGACCGGCCATAACACTGACCGAGATTCCGACCTCGGACGTTTACTGAACTTCAGATAGGTTCCGCTTTCAGCGAAAGCTGCCATACTCACCTCCGCATAATTGGTAGAATCCGGCCAAAGCGGGGACTGCTTCCTCGGCATCAGCATTGGTTGCCAGGCCTGCATCACCAACGCATATCAACATCTGTCGTTGTCGGCTCATTGCCACGTTCATTCGGTTTGGTAACCTCAAGAACCCGAACTGGCGGTTCAGTTGTTTTTCCCGCTCATCAGCATCCGCCCCCTGAACTTTTGAAGGCTGCATCGGTTGGTAGGTCCTTACGCAAGACAACAGAACCACATCAAACTCCTTGCCCTGAAAGGCATCCACCGACCCAACCCGAAGCCTTTCTTCCTGGCTGAACGACCCGTCCGTGTTCTGCTTTCTCGTCCATTTGAAATCGTCATGTGGCTCGTACCCGCTCTCTTGCTTCATCATCAGCGGCGTTCCATTGATCCTGGTCTGCGCCAGCTTCTCCATAATGAGATCCCGCTGAGCGGCATAGAACGTAATCACACCAACCGATAGGCTCTCTCCACCGGCCTCCATGACTCTTCGGACCTCATCAGCTACTCGTTCAGCCTCCGCCTCCCTGATGCGGCTCGTCCCCCGCTTACTTGCCTTTCCCTCTGCCGGCGGGACATTGATCCACTGACAAACACGATCCCGATAATGACTTCCCAGCTCTTTCATCCCACTGAGGAAGCGGTCTGAAAACAAGAAGTCCTCAGCGCTTCGACCAGAGTGAACCTTCCCAAGCCCTGCCGATTCATAAAAGTACTGACTCACGAAATCGCCGAGAACCGGGTGCATTCGGAATTGGGTATCGAGCATCACAACTCGCGGGTTTGTGTCCTGTCGTTCAAGGTCCTGAAGCTTGATTCTCAGTCGCTCAAACAAACTGGATCGGAATGCCTCAAGTTGCTGCTCCGAGAGTTGATGCTCCTCCTGCAGCTGCCCCTCAATATTTGGCTCCAACATGTGTGGCAACTGCCGGTCATCTCCTACTAATACAATGCGCCGCTTAGCCATCGCCATCGGGACAAACAAGTCCAGCGGATTAGCCCGAGCAGCCTCATCGACCACGACGGTTTCAAATTCGATTTCAGAACTATCAAACCCGGCCACCGATTTCAGACTGGCCATTTGCTGCCCTGCAGACTGCTGACAGGTGGCTCCCACTACCATGGAGTACTCATCCACAACGGATTGAGCTGCCTGACGATCGAAGCTGAGGCTATCCGAGAGCTGCTCAAGTACCCAGGCAACACCCTGCTTACGCTTCTGCACCTTGCTCTCGATCAACCTCTCTAGCTCGTTTAGCAATTCAAGACCTCTCTCATCAACCCTGAATCTCAGCTCCGGGGGGCGGTAGTCCGGCAAGTAGAGATCCAAAAGCCTGCTCTTCCAACTCGCCAACTGCTTCAGGCCTGATTCATCCGTCTGCTCTGAGTCAGCAAGATGTTCCAGAAATGAGAGAAGTTCACCGTCAGCTCGCGGATCATTTCGTTTCAGCCAACTCAGCAGATCCCAGGCTCGGTCTGGGCCATCGTCCTGAAACGAAGTCTCAGTCTCCCTCAGAGACCTGATTTTGCGGAGCACAGAGGGATCGCGCCCTACCTTTTTCCGTGTACTGTGATGACTGCTACGTAATTCGCTTACGTAGTCTTCCAGTTGCGCCTCTACGCCGGGTGGAACGAGGAGCCCATGGGCTTCAAGTTCCCTTACCCCGGTCAAGATTTGCTCGAGCTCATCAGCAAGGCGATCCGGCTCATATCCGGCCACCCGGATGAAGGCCAAAGCCTCAGACAATTCTTTGATCTTTTTGAGCTCAGGATACTTCTCGTACTCCGCCGCGACTTTCTCCTGAAGATAGCTAGTTTGTCGGTCCAACCACGGGTCAATCAGAGTTTCTTCGTCACCAGAACCACGCTTCCCCCCTACCCGTGTGGCAGGCAGACCCAGGACATCACTGCGATCCAAAGCGTTATCGACGGCATCATGCTGAAAGCTGCTTATCAGAACCTGTCCAGACAGATTCTGATCCTGAGACTCCTCGGCCAGGCGCCTTTGCAAAGCCGCAATCACCTGCGTTTTACCCGTACCGGGCGGTCCAATAACGATCGCCAGATCCGGGGTATTCAATGCGGCATCCAGAGCCTGGATCTGCTTCTCTGTTGGATTTCCACCCTTGAAAGTCTCCTTTGCATAGGATGTCAATCCATCAATTCTCCTGCGGCGGGCGGCGGGCACAGCAACACCCTCAAGCAGCCATTTCAACTGTGGCAGACGCTTTCCCGAATCAATGGATTGCTTGGCAGTAAGCCGGCGCTTGCCTACCGTTCGGTAACCAGCCAGTGACAGGTACAGCCAACCTTCCTTCTCTCGTGGCCGAACAGCTTTTCGATTAGAGGCGGGGCGAAAAACCAAATGGTCCGACTTGAATAAAATCGTGCCTCGCGGCGTATTAGCAGCGTTGCCCTGAGCTTCATCCGTAGACAACTCCTCCGTCCAATCCGGTGGGTTAACCCCAATATCCACCTGTGTGCTTGAAGGAAGATCGAGCCCCGTCCAACGGTCACGAAACTCTCGATAATCATCGGGAGTTCGCGGAATCAAGCGCCAGGCGTTCTCTCGCCCATCCTCAAATGCCTCAAAGTCTACAAACCTCAGAGAGCGCAGGGTCTCTGCCTGTTTAAGCGCGTTCTGCCACTCCTTGTCGTTGTATAAATTCCACAGCTCCAGATAACTCTCGTTATCTCGTAAAGTCGCATCCAGGATTGCCTGTTGAGAGCCACTGTTTAATGCAGCCGCCACAGAAGCATCCACGAAAGTGAAGTCTCCGGTCAGTAAGGAGAACGCACTGTTTTTCCGGACATGTCGGGTAACTCTCTTGACCAGCAAGACGCCGTCATCTCGTCGCTCTACATCTGCGCGCCACCCATCACCCAGCAGCTGAAAACCACCTTTTGAAGCACGATTCGAGAACCTGGCAAGGGTTAGCCAATGCTCACCTTCCGCATCCACCACAAACTGGGATTCAAACCAACGGCAGGCCAGGTCAACATCCCTTTCGACTATTTCCTGTTTGCTGTACAGGTCGTCAAGGATCAGCTCATCCAAGCCAAGTTCCAGCCCCATGGGCGAAACCTCAACTGGCGCGCAATACTGAACAAGCAACTGCCCTTTACGCGTTGTCGTGAGCAACCATTGCACCTGGTCTCTCTGGACAAGGCGTTCAAACAGCACTCGATCAACTGGGCTGCAGCTAATAATCACGCAGGCATCGCCCTGAATAGCCATCCAGTCATCATCGTATGGCTGGAACTGCACCTTGTGACCGGACTGAAAACCGCTCAAGTCTTCTTTACTCGTTAAGGTAAGCAGGTCCTCTGAAAACAGCGGAAAATCTTTAAGCTCCATAAGTCATCACCACCTGAACTGCCAGACGATGTGCTGATCTTGCAGCTCACCGATGTGAATCCAATAAGGCGTGTCGTATTTTCCCCGCAGGCTTTCTTTCAGCCCCTGGTAACTGTCTACCTGCTTTACGGTTTTCCCCCGCTGAACATGAACGGTGCCATTTGGCAGTGGACGAATCCCTAGCCCAGGCTCCGTATATTCCACTTGCAGGTGATCTTCAGGCCAGCGGTCATAACTAAATGTTGGCATCAGCCTCTTGAGCTCACGTTTATCACCGGGCTGCAGGACAACCTTCCTGCCCGTGGACACCCAGTCATCCGTCTCTGGAACAAACTCGTTTTCTTGTGAAGGGACAATAAACTCCTCAAATAGCACGAGGTTTTCATCAATGGCTGCCGGACAAAAAAAACACTCCGCCCCTCCAGCGCAATCAAAATCGGCCGGCAAAAGGTTGTGTCCGCCACAACTCTGGCAGAGAACCATTCGCTCATCGCTCTCGCTCAAAGCTTCTAGCCACTCTGCCATGGAGGGGCGTTCTGACGGATTAGCCAATCCATCCTCAAAACAACGCCGGAAAAGCTCAGGTAAACGGCTATGGTCGACTAACTCAAGAGGCAGGTTGCCTGAACACTCGTTGTCGAAATCCTCAGAATCGTTTATCCAGGGATGCTCGCCGCGCATGGCGGCCTCTTCATCTTCGGGCTCACCATCATTAATCATGTCGCCCTTGAACGGGTGATTGTGCGTCAACAACTGATAAGCAATGACCGCGAAACTCCAGCAGTCAGTGAGGCTGGACAGCAACGAGTCGCCCCGAACAACCTCAGGAGCACCGTAATCAACCGTGTGCAATGTCAGTCCACTGTGCGATTCGAGACTGATGTTGTCACAGTCGATCAGCCAGGTTTCTGCATGCTCAGCATCATCAGAAACAAAAATATTGGAAGGGGAAAGATCCCCATAAAGCATGCCTCTGGCATGGAGCTGGTTGAGCGTACGCGCTAGCTGGCAAAGAATACGCAAGCGCCTGCGAAGCCCTCCTTGCTTGAGATAATCCTCCGAAGCTTCTTCCCCAGCCTCAATGAAGCTATCCAATAGACTCTGCAACGGAACCAACCCATCCATTAGCTCCATAACGTAGCCGTTCCGTGGCGGAGCGAGCATGATTAAAGGCCTGGAGAGTTTGAGCGCCCCCAGATCCTGGCGAACCAACCACTCGATGTGCCGGCGCCATCGTCCAATAGCCTGTTCATCTTTATTGGTGAAACCTTTGACCAGCACCTCTGGATGGTTGGTGCGGTAGACAATACCCTGCCCGCCTCGACTCATTTCCTGAACAAGCTGATAACTAGTTCCCTTAGTATCCTGAACAAAGCGGGCTGCTTTCGGTTTGGTTGTCGTGCTCATGTGCTTAATCCATTCTGAAAATGCTTGCGATGGTCTTGTCATCGCCATGGCGTGGCGTGGACCACTGTTTTAACTCGGCCTCCAACCAGCGCTTCATTCGCCTTTTGCTACTGTGCTTCTGGCGTCGATAAATCGCGTGGAAAAAAGGCTCAAGCTGCTCCGGGATAAGGTCATCCGAGATTCCGTCTGTCATCAGAAGTACACCGTCACCTGGTGAGGTCAGTGTGATATCAGCACTGACGGCACCCTCGGTCTCGGCCTGCGCAAGCGTCGTTGTCTGATTGCCAAACCCGTCCTTCTGATCCGATAGAACCCGGAACTTGCCTTGGCTTCGGATAAGCATCAAGCCATCTCCCGCCTGCCCGACGAGCCCCTGCCCATCAGCATCAACCCACGCCCAGAGGCAGGTAGTCTCATAATCGCCATAGCGATTCGCGAATGCAGACCGCCATATTCGGCTCAACTGCGCGGGTACATCGGCACTGGTAGAGATTTTCAGATCGAGAACAACCTCGCGAGCCAGCTCAACAGCTCTCCGAGAACCGATATGGCTAAGGGGGCGGCTACCCAGTCCGTCAGCGACAGCAACAAAGCAACCTCCGCCACACCCGCGCACAGAAAGAGCATCCTGATTAGGGCAGCCATCCTGTTCGTGGGCGGGGCCCCTTACCGATGCTCCGGCCGCTAAATGCCTCATCAGAATTCCCAGTCCTCGTCATCGGCGGGAATCTGCAGCGGAGCTGACTGGTTTGGTTTAGCCGACTGACTGCGGGCATTAACACTCATGGTGACCGCACGGAAGAATCGGTGAATATCCCGCGCGTTCTCCGCACGAAAAAGCGGCGCTTCGGGGTCATTCGCAAAATCGCCCAGCATGGCTTCGTCCGCGTCCGAGCCAATTGCCATGGCAAACCGTGTTGCCTTGGCGGCACGTTCACCATTAACAAAACGTTGAAACGGTTCTTGCCAATCATCATTCGGATAGCCGTCGGAGATAAGAACCACCACCGGCTTGTATGCCCGGGAAGGGATGCTTTCCTTGTCTTCAATCAACTCGTTGGCGATGGTCAGGGCACCTCCGAGAGGCGTCATGCCAGAAGCCTCTAGCTGCGTGACACCCTCAATCTGATGGGCCGGGGTGAGTGGCAAAATCATCTCGGCGTTGTTGCCCCCAAAGGCAATGACCGAAACCTGAAGCTCCGCCCGAAGACGGCTCTCGGAGGCAAAGCTCGTGACCATGTCTTTCAGGCCGCGATTCAATGCTTCAATCTTGCCATCAACCGACATGCTGCCACTGGTATCCGCCAGCACGATAACTGGCAGCGGACGTGCGGTTTGTACCTGGAATTTTTTGAGTTCCGACATCTGTATTTCTCCTAAAGCTACTAAAGTTCTGCGTCTGAATTCTTTTCTATTTGTCTAATTGCGAGAAGCATGCCAGAAATTTAAATCGATATTTTTCAACGATCTAAAACAAGAAGGCTCTGATGCGAGCGGGGTGAGAGGTAGAACTATTTACTGAAGAGTAATTTTTCTTACCGTCACATCCTTGTGCTCTGCCTGGCACCCGTTGCGAAACTCGGGTGCCCAGCTTCCTATTTCGAAATGTGCCAAAGCTCCTTCAACCGAGTCACCGTGTGATCCCATTTAGACGCACGAGGCCTGGCCACAGAATTCTGGTTGCCGAACAACCCTACCTCGTTGACGGCGTTGGATTCTGAAACCTTGTGAAGCCAGTCCACCGGCACAAAATATTCCGCATCGTCTTCGCCGTACTCCGAAGCCAGGTTATATCCGCCCTGCAAAGTCATATCGTCGCTGATGAATTCGTCCGCCACCATCGGGTGGCCAGATACTTTTCCAACACCCACATACCCCGTGCCCGGAATGTTTACCCAAACCCTATCGCCAGGTTTCAGCATGAACACGGTTCTGCTGTACCAGCGTCCGCCACCGGCAGAAATAAACCCATATTCCGCCGCATCCTGCCAATTCCGTCCATCAGGGTAGGTTCCGAAGCTGACGTAAAACTCACCGTTCCATTCACCCCGCTGCCCTGTGTTGACTGCGCGCTCTTCCGTCTCCACAGGGTCAATCATCCATGACCGGCTGAGATACAGACTCTCTCCGTCACGGAACACTGAAAAGAAAACAGCATTTACCGCGACACTGGCTTTATCGTTGAGGTAGTTGATGATGCGCTCGGTACTCGCATCAAGTTCAGCGGCAACGATCACCATCTGGTGGGAGCTGTTGATTTCATCTTCTACTGGCGCCACACCGAATTTCGCTTTAAATGCCTGATCAAAGGTCTGATCTGGCAGACCATTATTTGCCGCGAAATCCGCATAAATCTGAACAAACTTCTCCGAAGACAGGTTTTCGACCCAAGAGGCGTAATCAATGGTTTGAGCAACCACATTACGAGGTGTTTTGTCCTTCTTGAGTTCAATAATGATGATGGAGCCGGTGGCATCAATAGCCAGAAGATCAATGTACTTGCCGAAGTCGGTATAAACTTGGCGACCAATCAATAACCAGTGATCGCTGAGGATGGAGATGTCTTTGGTGATCTGCGCTTCGAGTAGTGACTCGCTTTCAAGCGTCACCGTCGTCAGCGTTTGGGGCTTATCGCCAATCTTCCAGATTCCGTGCTGGACTGCCATCAATCTTGCTCCTCAATCAGATCTTGTCCGGCCGCAAAACCCACAGTGGGTTCCGACAGCAACGCCATGGTCATACCCAGAATCGCCTTCGCCTGAGAACGGGTGAATTCTTCAGTGCCGTGAGCACCCAAATGGCAGATGTTCTTGAGCTGTTCTCGAAGGCTAAACAGGCGCTCGATAGAGGTCATGCCCTTCCGTTCGCTGGAATGTGCCCTCTTGTTGGCAGAGGCTGATAAGTGCTTATCCTCGCGCATGGATTCGACCTGTTCGACAATGTGCCGACATTGCATAACGGCATCTTTGTAGTGCCCAGTTTCAATGAACTCCTGAGCTTTTGAAATCAAAGATGCCAAACCTTCAGACGTTGCCGGAAGCGGAACCTCGAACAGCAATGTGTTCCTGTAGCCCGCATTTTTTAATGCAGCCAACCATTGCTCTCTGGGTAAGGCTATATCCGTGCAATCAAAACTCGAAAGCAGCTCATCGCCCGATGCAACCAATGCCCTCAACCCTAGGTTCAATTTAAGATCTTTCTCCTGACGGTAATCCTCCAGGGCATTAACCTGTTCACGATTGAGTACGGTCTCAAATACAACCTGCTCATTACTTGGAAAATCGTGGCACTTGATCAAGCGATCAGAAGAAGGAATGGAAACCAATAGCGGTCTTATCGGATCAGCCAGGGAGACCGAAAGGCTTTTATCGAATATGACCATTTTGCTCTGGCAAGGTTGACGATTGCCCCGCATCACGAAGGTAAGGCCATATCCACCAGCGGCCTCCCGACCATGAACAGTCAACTTGTCGAATTCGACTATGTAATTTCCGTTGTGCCGGATCGGTAATCGCATCACTGTCTCAACAACTCCTATTTGACCAGCGCAATGATTTTTTCAGAAAGCTCAACCAGCTCTACTCGTTCAGCACCATCCTCCTCGAATTTCGAAGAACTGATGATCATTTCAGCGCTCATACTTGGCCAAAAGCGATCAATCACGTCATCGGGTTTCATCCCAACAGCATTGCCAATGATCTTTTTCGCGTCGCACGTATCCGTGTAAGTAACCACGGCGTTGGCTTCGACTCTAATCAAGTCTGGGCAGAGATAATTCTCAATCTCTCTCTTTCTTGTTGAATAGAAAGCTCGCCCTTGAGCCTCGACTTCAGCTTTTCGTTTCTGAATGGATTTGACCTGGGCAGGATCACCGCCGATATCTGAGTCCAGAAAAACGCACCAAGGCAGCCCAAGGTCATCGGCCAACTTGTGGGTTACCCAATGTTTTACATTTCCACTGCCACCCGTTTGAAGAGGTACTATCCGCGCGTCATCCAAGTCAGCAGTCGTGTGGCCCGCCTCTTTCAAAACCGTTGTAGTGTGTCTCAGGAAAGTCACATCCGACTTCCCTTCAACCAGTACAACGCCTTTGGCTCGCTCCATTCCCATCTCGGGCAATACTCCGAGGCTCTCAGCCGCTTCTTTCAGCACTGATTCGCTCGGCATTTTTACTGCGGGCACACCGTCAGCATCCTTGGTCACATAACGAATTCCCCCAACAGGGATCAAACCTGCCAGCGCAGGAACGTGAGTGGTAACAAGAATCTGTCGATTCTCTTGGTTTGCCAGTGAAAGCAGGGCTTTCATCAACATAATCTGGTAATTCGGATGCTGAGATGTTTCCGGCTCTTCAATGGCGTAAATCACTTTTCTCGCAGATCCCGCCACAGCCTTTTCTGCTTCGGCGCGGAAGAAGTTCAGTAATATCAGCCGGCGAACACCGCTGCCGCGCTTGTTGATGGGAATGCCGTTTTCACCGTCCAAAGTGAAATTAAAAGTCCATTTCGGCTTATCCTTGAATCGGGGGGTGAGCTCATTCGCCAGCTCTGGGGCCATTTCGCCCAGTTTATCCAGCGTGCGTGAGGCAACATCCAGCACGCTGTTCTCTATCTCCGCCTCCAGGTCTGTAATCCTTTGCTGTAAAGAAGCCTGAGCCTCTTTCACAGCTTGCTGCAGAGGATTCTTGGCCTCTGCATCGCCATCGCTGCTTTCTCGGTCGGCCTTGAACAACGCAAAGGTGGGGAGCTGGTCCTGAATTTTCCCCCAGACTGACTTACCTTCAGTAGACAGCCCTTTATCTACATCAACCAAGGTCTCGATGAGTTCAAGGGGCTGTGCACTTGCTCGAATGGCTCGGCGCCAGAGAGACGCTACTCTCTGATCAGCGACGTCTCCTTCGACCCCGCGTGCTCTTCCGAGCACTTTTAGGTCAGCCATTTTAGTACCCAGTAAATTACTCAAGGCCTCATCTGAGGGGTGCTGGCAACGGATATAGGTTTTATCCGGCTTACCCGATGTGGTTGCCTTGAAGCTCTTCACAATCTCGAGGCAACCACCCTCGTTTAACAGCAACTCATCGCCCAAAGTAGTTTCGACATTCTCATCAAGAATCAGGCGGTCTGGGAGTTCATCAAATTCACAGGCAATTTCGAAATGGGTATCCCCTGCCTCTAAACGAAAGCAGTTCATGTCATTTTTATCTGCTTTCGCACCATCAGCTTCGAAGAAGATTGCAAGGGCCTCTAGAACAGTGGACTTGCCGAAGTCGTTTCTGCCAACAATACCGGTCATGGATTCATCGACCGCCACAATGGTTGTACCTTGATAGCCTCGAAAATTCGTCAACTTTATGGACTTTAAGCGCATGGCTGATCTCCTTATCTAAAGTTTTCCCGTAAAGGCTTTCTGACTTAGAGAATCGAAACATGTAGGCAACTCAGCGCTTGAAGATATGACCTTCTCCATCATGCCTTTAAATTGGTTGGCGATCGCCACGTACTCGTGCTGCTTCTGAATCCCCGGCAACATGATGGGCAGATTTTTCTGGCGGGTAATCCCAAGGTATGCTCGCGTCGATTGGACTCCCTCTTTTTCGAATAACCGCTGAAAGTAATTTGAATCGAAATATGCTTTCAAATATTCGGGGATGAGTCTGTTCTCATCTACCCGGTAGTATGTTGTTTGAGGGCTGAGAATATAATTCTCAAACTCGGTATCTAGTACAGCAGTGAAACCCAAAGACCCTTTATGCGAGATCAGTACATCTCTAGGTTTTGCAAAGCCGATTCTCAGCTTATCCAGCCACTCATCTCCGAGATAATAGCAACGATCGAACAATATCTTGCCTCGTCGAATTACATTGGCCGTTAGGAATGGGATTCCTTCTTTGATAAATTCGCTCACTTTTGGGTGGTCGTTGCCATGGTTCCCATCTTGAACATGTTGGATGATTTCCTGAGCTAGCCCGGATTTCTCATAGTGCTCCAACAACCTTCGCAGACCAAGCCTGGTAGTGCCAGATCCGAGTGGTCATGGTCGAAGTTGGCGATTATTTAGCCAGTTTCCGGCATTCAGGCACAACTCCCCCTTTCCCCCATTGGTATCGGGCCGGGGGAGCCCGATTATCTACTGGGGCACCAAGCGCTGAACCAGTGCTGAGAGATCGTTCTTGTGTGGATAGCTATCACTCATCAACACCCGTATTCGGCGGGTGTTGCGGATGATGACTGCGCCAACCTTGATCAGCTTCAAGCGCAAGGTGCCGGCACTCATACGTTC
>NZ_FONF01000023.1:0-54590 GCF_900112835.1 Marinobacter sp. DSM 26671
CGAGGCAGTCAATTCACCAGCGGTGATTACCAGCGCTATCTCGGCAGCAACCGACTGGTGAGCAGCATGAGCGCGGTCGGTCATTGTGGTGATAATGCGGCCTGCGAGGGGTTCTTCGGCATGCTCAAGCGTGAGCGAATTCACCACCGGCGCTACCGAACCCAAAATGAAGCACGAGCTGATGTCTTCGATTACATTGAGCGGTTCCATAATCCTAGGATGCGACGTAGAGTTGCTGCTCAGGACAGAAAACTGTTCGCCGTTTTAAAACCGTCCGTGGAAACGGGGTAGAACCCATCGTCACCATCACAATCATCGAGCAATCCTTCGGCGAATCAAAGCGGCGATGAAGAATAGTTCTGAACCAATGTCTTTGAAGGCCCTGGCTACGAAGGTGGGCGTATCGGTTGGTTACATGGACTATCAGCATCCAGCGCTCGCTTCTGAGATCAAAGCAAAATACCAGGATTTCCACTCGCAGCAGCAACTGCGAAAAAGATATCGGGCGCAAAAGTTGGCTTTGGATTTCTTTCTGTCAGAGAAATACAGTGATGAGCCACAATCTAGAAAACGTGCTTACAAAGTTCTAAGAGAAGAAACGGGGTTGCCGAAACACCTCCTTAGGCACGCGATACAAAGTGCTTACCTGTGCATCGATAGCAGTAAACAGTGAGCGCTGAATACGAAGAAAAGTGCTAGTCAAATCCAACGGGCGTCATTTTCATCGGTATTCGTTTTGGCACTGCCAAGCGTCCCTTAGCTCCTGTCGACTGAAGCTAAGGTCGCAAAGCGAACATTCAGATTGGGGAAAATTTTAAGCTGCGACGGTGGCCGAATTCGCTAAACGTCAGATGCGTACCTCCTTAGAACAAAATGATGGCACGGCAAGTCGACATCACGAGGGCGGTTACTGGTCGAGCCATTTGGTATCCACGACCGTGGCCCATTTACTGAATATTCCCTTGAGCGGGCTTCCCAGAAAATCGCGATAGGCTTCGCAGCAGGCCTGCAAACGGTTGTCATCCGCAGCTAAGCGTTCAACTTCAACCCAATCGTTCCAGGCCACATGAAGCGTGTTAACCAGACACTGCTTAAGCTTGACGGCGATCCGGATGATCCGATCCATGTCAAGGCGTTCGACAAAGCAGGCTGCCTTGGTCATCGGATGATCCGGACTGTGGACGAAATTGACAACATCCCGGATGAAGAGTATCCGCTGTTGATGGAGAGTCACCTGAGTGGCTGGGAGTTTGCGGTTGAGGCCTGGATTCACGATGGCAAAATCAAGTTCCTGAATATCTCAGAGTACGTCACTCTCGGTTACTCGGTATTTGTGCCTGCTACCAGAGAACTGGAAAGCTGGCGGGATGCGATTACCAAGCAAATCGAGTTGCTGATCAAAACCTTCGATATCCAGTTTGGTCAGATTCACCCTGAATACTTTGTGACCAGCGACGGCACCATGTATTTTGGCGAAATTGCCTACCGTCCGCCTGGGTTCAAAGCCTTCGAGCTGATCGAGCGGGCTTATGGCTTCAGTGCTTACCAGGCGTCCATGCTGGTGTTTGACCCCAAGAGCACCCAAGAAGAGGTGGATGCCTTCTTCCCACGTGAAGTGGTCGATGCCAAGGGTTACGCCGGCTGCTTTGGCGTTTATCCGAAACGCCGCGTAGTCAGCAAGCTGGAAATGCCGAAGGAGTGCGTTGAACATCCATACTTTGACTTCCACGAGTTGGTGCCACCGGCTGAGGAGACCGTTCCGGAACGAGACGCGTTCGGCACGCACTGGGGTCTGGTGTTCTTCTTCGGTGATGATCCCATCAAGATGCGCGATTTGCTGAAGTCCCAGGAAGACCTGGATTTCTACGTTTAAAAACGCAAAGTCAGTTCATCGGATACGGATGGCCGGGTGATTGCCCGGCCATCCAACTGGATTGTGCTCGACAACGACATAACCAGTCTCTCAACATTGGAGTAACTTCATGAAAATTGTTCGAATTCAGGACATCATTGGCTCAGAGCGTGAGGTGAGTGGGCCAGGTTGGACAAGCCGCAGGATGCTGCTGAAAAAAGATGGCATGGGATTTTCTTTCCATGAAACCATCATTCCGGCCGGTGCCGAACTCAACCTCTGGTACAAGCACCACCTTGAAGCGGTATACTGCGTTGCTGGCAACGGCAAGATCCTGGATAAAGCCACAGGTGAAACCCACGAGATCACTGACGGGACGCTGTATGCGCTTGATAAACATGACCAGCATACGCTTTACGGTGGTACAGAAGACATGCGCCTGATCTGTGCCTTCAACCCGCCCGTCACAGGACGTGAAGTTCATGACGAAGACGGGGCTTATCTGCCGGACACCGGCGAGTAACAGGCCAGCCCCGCCCCGCGCGGGGCTCCAGCCATTCTCTTTGATTTTCGGTCATTCGGTCAGGCGATAACCGCCCTGGCTGTGGCATATACTCATACCCCCTCCCATAAAAGTTGTGACTAATCCATAACGATTAGCGTCAAACCCCCTCTCTCCCCAGAAGCGAGGTTTAGCATGACGGACGAACTTCCGGACCGGATCCAGGAACTGCTGGAGGCCGAGTCCTCTCAGGCCCCGGCTAAAGACATCCAAAGCCTTACCGCAGATCAGAGCTCTGAAGAACTCGCTTTGTTGCTTGAATCGCTGCCGGTAGACCTGCGGGTCGATGTCTGGCGCAAACTAAAAACAGACAAGCAGCTAGATACGCTCGTATACATGCGAGCAGATCCCCGTGAACGGATTCTTGATGACCTGAGCGAGGAGGAAACTGATCAGCTGCTAACTGATCTGGATGCCGAAGAACTTCTCGAGCTCGCAGAATCGCTGCCTCCACGGTTGGTGGAGCTGGCTCTCGCGCGAATGGATTCCCAGCAACGTGAATGGTTCCACGGAGCACATCAATATGCCGAAGATGAAGTAGGCCACTGGGTCAATCATGATCTTATCCTTTTGCCACAGAATGCGAGGGTACGCGATGCGCTTCGGGTGCTCAGGCGAAACCAGCCCGAATACTGTGATGCGATTTTTCTGGGCAATCGGGCAGGCCAGTTTAGCGGTGTGGTGAAAATTGCCAGACTTTGGACTCAACCTGACCATTTACCTCTCCTGGAGCTCGCCGAGGAAAACGTAAATGGCATTCTGGCCACAGAAGACGCCGTAGATGCTTCGATGAAGTTGCAGAAATCCGGCTTGTCGGCACTCCCGGTGGTTAACGAGCAGCGGGAAGTGGTCGGGCGGATCGATATGGCAACGGCCTGTGAGCTGGTGAACGAATTTTACGAAGGCCAGATCATGTCGTCTGCCGGTATGGATGAAGACGAGGATCTGTTCGCTCCAGTCAGAAAAAGCGCCCGGGGCCGGGCTGTCTGGCTGGGTATCAACCTGCTGACGGCTTTTGCCGCTTCCTGGTTCATTGGCCTGTTTGAGGCGACGCTGCAACAGGTTGTCGCCCTTGCGGTCCTCATGCCTATTGTGGCGAGCATGGGCGGCATTGCAGGCAGTCAGACGCTGACATTGATGATCCGGGGCTTGGCGTTGGGTCAGATCACGGATGCGAACTTCAGGGCTCTTCTGAAAAAGGAAGTAAACGTGGGCGCCCTGAATGGCTTGATCTGGGCAGTGGTTATCGGCCTCGTGACCAGTCTTTGGTTTGGTGACCTGATGATTGCCATGGTTATCGCTCTGGCGATTGTGATCAACATACTGGCGGCAGCTTTTTCAGGCGTCATCATTCCCATTATTCTTGACCGCCTGAAGATAGATCCTGCTTTGTCCGGCTCGGTGATTCTCACCACGGTGACCGATATTGTAGGCTTTGTCGCCTTCCTGGGTATGGGAACATGGTTTCTGGTCTGATGAAGAAAATGTGACTTTTTCGTTACTCACCGCATCGAAGGTGGGAAGCGTAATCAAATGCCAGGCTTCAGGTAACAATGCGGAGAACAGGAATGAAATCCTTCTATAAATGGACAATAACAGCGGCAATGTTAGTAACTGCCGGCTGTGCCTCAACAGCAAAGCTGAGTCAGGCTGAAATCGATGAGCGTTATCCCAAGCTCACGACTCTTGAAACGGCTCTGAACACCGCCGATGCCAACGAGGTAGATGTGCTTTCCCAGGCCTTATATGAGCGGGCCGAGGCTAACTGGCAGGAAGCGCGGAAGTGGGCGGCTGGCGGCAGTGACAAAGCAGATGAGCTGGCGCGTCAGGCAGAAGCCCTGCTTGAGCGGGCCAACCTGAACAGTCGTTCTGTTAAACGTGAGCTGACCAGTGTGTTGGCCGCGCGCGATCGTGCAATGCGTGCAGGCGCCCACACCAAATACAGCCAGGAGTTTGCCGAGGTCGATGAGCAGCTGTCCGAGAGTGGTAACTGGATCGCGGAAGGCCGGGTGTCTGATGCGCGTGAAGTGCGCCAGGACATGACTGCAAGTTACGCCCGCCTCGAGGTAAAGGCGCTCAAACAGGTAACCTCAAAGGATGCGCAGCAGCGAATCGCTCAGGCGCTGAGGGCTGATGTTGATGATTACGCACCGCGTACCCTGGCCAGCGCACAAGCTGAATTGCAATTGGCCAATCAGGTTCTGGAAGCCGACGCCAATGCCCGTAACAAGGCTGAAGCGCATGCGCAGCAAGCGATGCAACTGGCGAACCAGGCCATTCAGATTGCTGAGATCATTAAGGATTTCAAGCAAAGTGACATGACGGATGAGCAGATTGTCCTATGGTATCAACAGCAGCTCGCCGAAGCGGTGAACCCGGTTGTTACCGATCCGGATTTTGGCCAGCCAAACCGTGAAGTGGTCCGGTCTGTAGCCATCGAACTGGCCCAGTTGACTGACACGCAGGTAAAGTATGCAGCTCAACTCGTTGCCATGGAAAAAGAGCTCGAGAGCCTTCGTGTTTCGTCTGATTCAGCCCGCGAACAGCAGGCCCGCAATGAGGCCCGTTTCAGGGCAGTTCAGAAACTGTTCAGTTCTGATGAAGCCGAAGTCTATCGGCAGGGCAGCAATGTTCTTATCAGGGCTTATGGTTTCGATTTCCCTTCTGGACAGAGCGAAATCCAGTCCGATAACTTCCCGTTACTGAACAAGATTACCAGGGCCATCAATCAGTTCCCCGATTCCCGGATTGAAGTGTCCGGCCACACGGACAGCCGCGGCTCGGATGCGCTGAACCAGCGGTTGTCTTCTGAACGTGCTGAAAAAGTGGCTCGCTTCCTGGTGGATGTTGGCGACCTGTCCAAGCAACGGGTGACAAGCAGAGGTTACGGTGAAACCCGCCCGCTTGCTTCCAACGAGACGCAAGAGGGGCGCACAGCGAACCGCCGCGTTGAAATCCTGATTATTAATGAATGAACACCGAAGGGGGCGCACCGCGCCCCCTTCTCTATGAGAAGGCCTACGGCATGAAACCAGAAAATCAGTTGGAGCGGAAACTTGAAGCACTGGCGCGGTCCGAGATCCGGTCCGTTGAAAGTCAGCATCGTTTACGAAGAGCGCGTGGAGCCGCTCTTCAGCAAACGGCAACCAGGGACGGCCTGGGATTCCTGATGGCATTTGTCTGGGTGATCTTCGCTGGTTTCGGGGCCCGTCTTCTGACCCGCTCTCCCGGAGGGCCATCCAACCCGAATAGCGCAACACGATCGACTGGAGGTGAATCATGAATCTGGATGCATGGGCCCGGGCGTTGACGACAGCGCTGGAAAATTTCTGGGGCAAAATTGCGGCCTTTGCGCCCAATTTATTGGCGGTGCTGGCCATTGTTCTCATAGGACTCTGGGTCGTTCGTCTGGTTGGTAAGGCGGTTGCTTTGACGTTACGTAAACTGGGCACCGACTCCCTGTTTGAAAAAATCGGGCTGAGCAACTGGTTGGAAACTGCGGGTGTTCAAGTGCCTCCAAGCGAGGCACTTGCAGTTCTGGTACGTGTTTTCCTGGCTTTCCTGATACTGCTGTCTGCCGCCGAAACGTTGGGCCTGGAGCGGGTTTCCTCGGTCATGGACGAATTCGTAGTCTATCTCCCCAAGTTATTCGGCGCTGTCATCGTTGTGGTGGTTGGGATGTTCCTCGCCCATCATTTCAAGCGCAGTGTAGAGCGTACACTCGAGCATCTTGGCGTTGATTATGCGCGAACCGTCTCTCAGGTAGTTTACGGAGTTACGCTACTTATCACGGCTTCTATCGCCATCAACCAGCTTCAGATCGCTACCGATCTTTTCGATCTTCTGTTTGCCATCGTGCTTGCAAGCGTTGGTCTGGCCGTTGCTATATCATTCGGGCTGGGCGCACGGAATATTTCTGAACAGCTCATCAGCGGCGTGTACATCCGTGAACAGTTAACGCCGGGGGAGACACTGGTTGTAAACGGTGAAACAGGTACCGTTCTGGCGGTTGGAAACGTTAACACCCTGATTCAGGTTGGGTCTGACCTGCGCCGCATTCCCAATGCCGTTCTGCTTCAAACGGTGTTCACCATTCGAAATGACGAGCCCGATGCGAACGAATGAGCGCTCTCAACAGCCTGAAAAAGCTGTCAGATGCTCAACTGGTGGCTTTGGCTCGTCAGCAGCTTCCCTACGCAACGACGGCCTGGGAAGAGCTTATGTGTCGCCATGAAAAGCCGCTGGTCAGCCTGTGCCGTAATCTGTGCGGAAATAACTCAGACGCAGAGGATGCGTACCAGGAAGTGGTGTTGCGGGTTTTTCACCATTTACCGAAGTTTCGGGGTGACTCCAGTTTTAAAACCTGGGTGTACCGGATAGCCTACAATGAAAGCATAATGTTAATCCGACAGCGCAAAGTACATGACTCTCTTGATGGGGTGCGCGAACCTGCAACCCGCGACTCAGGGAAAGTCGGGTTGTCCGGGGACGTGACGTTCCATGACCTTCTTGATCGACTCGACCTTGAGGACCGGAGCATACTGGCGCTGCGACTGATTTCCGATATGGACTTTCAGGAAATCGCCAATCTAACCGGCAGTGGCCTGAGTGCCGTCAAGATGCGTTACAAGCGGGCACTCGAGAAACTCAAGCCTTACATAGAGTAAAGTAACACTGACATTTACAGCGATCTCAAGAGCGGGAACCTGATGGCTGAATCATTCGGTGCCGAGCTGGCTGAACAGCTCCGGCGAAATATTGGCGATGCGTTCCAGGCCGTATCAGGCGGCGACTTGGAATGGGGCACACTTCTGGCACAGATTCTTGGCCAGCTGTTGGTCTCTATTATCTACCTCGGGGCGTTTTTTGGCGGCTACCTGGTCCTGATAAGTACCGTCCGGCTGGTGTTAGGTAAGCAGCGGGCGAAAACGGCTTTATTCATCCAGGTCCGCAGCTGTCTGCGCTATCTGGCCGGATTAGGTGCGCTGCTCTTCATTCTTGCACAGTTCGGAACGACCCCTGAGGTGCTAAAAGCAATGGCGAGGGCAGGATTCATGGCTTTCGGTTTCTATATGGCCTGGCTTATTGCAGGGCGCCTGATGAAAGAGGGCATGACGCGTTACAAGATAGACGCGTCTATCCGTCAGCTGGTCGAAAACCTGTTTTCGGTGATCATCACAGCATTGGCTGTAGTGACTTTGCTCGCCCAGTTTGGTTTCGATGTGGTGTCCATCGTCGCCGGTCTGGGTATTGTCGGTATTGCAGTAGGCTTTGCTGCCCAATCAACCCTGTCCAACTTCATTGCCGGTATTACTCTGCTCATTGAGAGGCCGTTCCGCATTGGTGATTGGGTGACCATCAACGGGCAAGACGGCAAAGTGGTCAAGATTGCTCTGCGGACCACCTGGCTGCGCACCCGGGACAATATTTTCACGATGATTCCAAACGACAGTGTCGCCTCCTCTGATATCGTCAATTACAGTGCAGAGGGTGTGACCCGTCTCAATATCCCGGTGGGCATTGCTTATAAGGAATCTGCGAAGGCTGCAAGAGAGGTGCTGATGCCTGTCTTGCTGGCGCATCCTGACGTTCTTCAGGGCGTTGGCATGCAACCCCGCGTTCTGCTCAGAAGCCTGGGGGACTCTTCGGTGAATCTGGAAGTCCAGGTATGGATTACGCCAGATAATCTTGATGTACAGCCCAGAATCATGGCCGATATTCTTGAAAAGATGAAAGAGGCCCTGGATACCGCGGGAATTGAGATTCCTTTCCCCCATCTGCAACTGTTTATTGATGATGCAAAAGGGCTGAAATCCGTCGTTGAGCTGGCCTTGGCCCAAAATTGAGCTCCATTCGAAACTGGGAATTCTACTTTGTAGCGCCTCGAGCCGAGGATGAGTGTCTCGCTCAAATGCTTTAAAAGTTCTGCTTTGTGGTCAATTCGGCCATTTGTTAGTGTTCGCTTCTGTTTATTCCTGAATCAAAGCCGCCAGAGTAAAATTACAGGTATAAACTAGCGTATGGCTCGGATCTGACACCATGAGCTCGCTGTTGGCGGAGCTGCATATTCCGGCGAACGTGAACGCCCATTCTGGCTGAACGTGAACACCTTTTTTCTTAACGCATCACCCACCGGAGTTTGTACCCTGGGTGTTCACGTTCAGTCAATTTCCTGAAGTCGCTTTCTCATCGATTCCCCTTTCAGAGCCCAGCGGTGAGCGTTGTGCATCAACCGATCCAGAATGGCGTCCGCCAGAGTGTTATCGCCGATGGCGGCGTACCACTGATCGGTGGGTAGCTGGCTGATGATCATGGTCGAGTGAGTGCCGTGACGGTCATCCATGATCTCCATCAGGTCGTTCCGGTGTGCAGGTTTCAGAGCTTCCAGCCCCCAGTCGTCCAGGATCAGCAGCTTTACTTTGGCTAGTTGGCTGAGGGTTTTCTGGTAGGTGCCATCGGCCTTGGCCTGGGTCAGTTCCAGCAGTAATCGGGAGATCCGGTAATACCGGGTGCTGAGGCCGTTGAGGCAGGCCTGATGCCCCACGGCGCAACCCAGATAGGTTTTGCCGCTGCCGCAAGGGCCGGTAATCAACAGGTTCTGACCCCGTTCGAGCCAGTCTGTCTGGGCCAGTTGGGCTACCTGTGTTTTCTTCAGATTGCGTGGGTGCTGGTAGTCGATGTCCTGAACCGAGGCCCGGAGTTTGAAGCGGGCCTGACGCACCAGGCGATCCTGCTTGCGGTGATCCCGGGTCTGGAACTCCCGGTCGAGCAACAGCTCCAGGCGTTCGGTGAACGACAGCTCGTCATAAGTTCCCGGCTGGTTTTGTTGATGTTCCAGGGCGGCAGCCATGCCGCCGAGCTTCAGATCTCTCAATCGTGTCAGGGTTTGCAAGGTGTTCATGCGGGTATCCTAGTGGAAGCTCTTCGGGCCACGGATGTTCTCGTGGTGCTGGGGCAGTTCTGTGTGCAAGGGCAGTTGTTCGGGCAACTTGTCCCGGTTGCTCCGGAGAATGGCCTTGATGTGTTTCAGCCGGTCCAGGCCTTCGCGGTTGGCAATGCGGCAACCGGCGTTAAGGCGCTCGCTGGGATATTCCTTGCTCAGATTGAGTAGCCCAAGACAGACCCGGTAGGCCTGCTCCGGATGCTCCCGCTCATCCAGTCGGTCACTGACCCAGATCAGGGTGTCCGGCCCGATGTCCCGGGCCCAGTTCTTAAGCCGGCCGGGGGACCACTGTTGTTGTTTTTGATGGCGGGTGGGCATGTGCCCTGACTCGGTCGTGATGCCGTACTGATGACTGCGTGGGTGGCTGGCGATCTGTCGTTGCCGGAAGTAGATCTGTACCAGTCGCTCACTGGCGTGGAGGTCCACCTGCTCGCCCACATACTGGTGCGGCACCGAGTAGTGGTGCTGGCTGAACTCGATGTGGTAATCGATGTTGACCCGGCAACGCCGGATCTCGACGTACTCATAGGGGTGTTTGGGTAGCGCCTTCAGGGCTGGCTGGTCGAGCGTCTTGAAGGCCTCCTTCCGGTTGCCTGGCAGCGCTCGGAATGGTCGGCTGTTCAGGTCGTCCAGCAGGGACCGGATGCACTGATTCAGGTCGGCCAGGGTGAAGAAGGTGTGGTGGCGCAACCGCGCCAGTATCCAGCGTTCAACAACCTGTACACCCACCTCCGCCTTGGATTTATCCTTGGGCTTGTAGGGCCGCGCAGGCAGCACCGCGACCTGGTAGTGCGCCGCCAGTTGCTGGTAGCTGGGATTCAGGTCCGGATCGTACCGACAGGCTTTGTTGACACCGCTACGCAGATTATCGGGGATAATCATCTCCGGAACACCCGCAAAAAACTCAAAGGTGCGCACGTGACTCATCAACCAGTCCTGCAAGCCCTGGCTCCAGGTGGCCTCCGCATAGGTGTAATTCGAAGCCCCCAGCACGGCGACAAACACCTGGGCCGTGCGGATTTCGCCGGTTTGCGGGTTAATGATCGGAACGGTGGGGCCACAGTAGTCAATGAAGCACTTTTCACCGGCCTTGTGGATCTGGCGCATAGAGCGCCTTTGCTGCTTTTGCCAGTGCCGGAAGCGGTCACAGTATTGAGAATAGCTGTAACAGCGATTGGGGTATTGGGCGGTGTATTCCTCCCATAGCAGTTGCTTGGTAACGCCCTTGTGTTTGAGGCTCTGATGGACGGTCAACCAGTCCGGTACCTGATAGCGGCTGGAGCTGGTGGGGTCAGCACCGGGATAGAGCATGGCCGCCAGGCGGCCATCGTCCAGATCCTCGGGTAAGGGCCAGGTGATCTCTAAAGCCTGGGCTCGGGTCAGGAGCTTCTGGATAGCCCCGACACTGGTCTTGGTGCTGGCGCTGATTTGCCGGATCGAAAGCCCGGCTTCCAGCCTCAGGCGCAGCACTTCTCTTATTTTGCGCATTGGAATTCTCTTTGCTGCCATGACCCTGATTCCCAAAAAAAGAACCAGAGTAGCAAGCGGTTGAATAAACAATGCGTTAAGAAGGATTCTGGTTGAACGTGAACACCGATTCCGGCATGGTGAACACCGATTCCGGAAATTTCCGAAAAGTGTTCATCTTCGACCAGAATGACTGTTCACGTTGAACCAGAATAGGTGTTCACGTTCGTCCGGAATGGGTGTTCATGATGGGCCGGAATATGCAGGAGCATGGATTGAATGCCTGATGCATTAAATGTAACCGCGCTGACGCATCTTTTCGATGAATGCTTTGCATTGATCAGACTGGCGAATAACTTCAGGGTCCAGTCGAACAGTGCCTTGACCCACTATTCGCACATGCGGATTTGGATGCTCTCTGAGCAGTCGACGGATTCTCTGCGTTTACTCACAGGCGGAGAGCAATTTTGATAGGCCCATCTCTAGTTCTTCCGGAAGCTTTGATTCGGATTCCCGGATACATCAAAAAGACAGTTTTTTCTGAGATCGCACAGTTCTTTGGCGGGCAATTGCTCCTCACACATTTTCAAATGTGGCTTCTGTATTTTTGGAAGCACGGATTTCAAGCACTTTTGGAAGGAGATAGTTGGGAAACTTAGTGGCCCGCGAATTTCGGCCTTTGTGTACAGCAAACACGTTATCGGAGAGGGGAGAAGGAGGCGGCCACAACACCCAACCTATGACACCATAATGTGGCCGTTCCGGCCAATTTATGGTGTCACGACCATTTGAATCGGTACTAAGAGTTAAATGGTGGGCCCAGCAGGACTCGAACCTGCGACCAAGGGATTATGAGTCCCCTGCTCTAACCAACTGAGCTATAGGCCCGTTCAGCGAACGCTGTTTTGAAAGGTGTTTCCTGGGGGGAAACAAAGCGGGCGCCATTATACCGGTGAGGTGTGGCGCCCGCTACTGTTTGGGAAATTATCCCTGATTGCCCTGATCGTCGATAAAGCCGCGCAGGTGATCGGAGCGCGAGGGGTGACGCAGTTTGCGCAGGGCCTTGGCTTCGATCTGACGGATCCGCTCCCGGGTTACGTCGAACTGTTTGCCGACTTCTTCCAGGGTATGGTCGGTGTTCATCTCGATACCAAAGCGCATCCTCAGAACCTTGGACTCGCGGGCGGTAAGGCCGGCCAGTACCGAGCGGGTGGCTTCGCGCAGACCTTCGGCGGTGGCGGAATCCACCGGGGAGAGGGCCTGGATATCTTCGATGAAGTCGCCCAGATGGCTGTCTTCGTCGTCACCAATCGGAGTCTCCATGGAGATCGGCTCTTTGGCGATCTTCAATACCTTGCGGATCTTGTCCTCAGGCATTTCCATGCGCTCGCCCAGTTCTTCCGGCGTGGGTTCGCGACCCATCTCCTGCAACATCTGGCGGGAGATGCGGTTGAGCTTGTTGATGGTCTCGATCATGTGCACCGGAATACGGATGGTGCGGGCCTGGTCCGCGATAGAGCGGGTGATGGCCTGACGAATCCACCAGGTGGCATAGGTCGAAAACTTGTAGCCCCGACGGTACTCGAACTTGTCGACGGCCTTCATCAGGCCGATATTGCCCTCCTGGATCAGATCCAGGAACTGCAGGCCGCGATTGGTGTATTTCTTGGCGATGGAAATAACCAGACGCAGGTTGGCCTCTACCATCTCTTTCTTGGCACGGCGGGCCTTGGCTTCACCGATAGAGACGCGACGGTTGATTTCCTTGATGTCGGCAACGTCCAGGTCTACTTCGGTCTGCACGTTCTGGATGCGCTTCTGCAGACGAACGACTTCGTCGATACGCTCGGCCAAGGGCGCTGCGTAAGGCTTCTTGCTCTTGGCAATTTTGTCGGCCCAATCCAGGTTGGTCTCGTTGCCCGGGAACGACTTGATGAAGTCCTTGCGGGGCATTTTGCACTCGCGAACACAGATCTGCATGATCGCGCGCTCGTTCTCACGAACCAGGTCGTTGGTGGAGCGAACCACGTTCACCAGCTCGTCAAAGGCCTTATTGGCGAGTTTGAACGGTGCGAAAACCTGTCCCAGCTCGTTCAGGGCTTCCTGGGTCTTCTTGTCGGACCGACCGTGCTTGGCCAGGGCCTTGTTGGCGGCCTCCAGCTTTTCGTTGAGCAGTTCGAACCGGAGACGTGTCTCTTCCGGATCCGGGCCGTTATCGGTTTCTTCTTCCGAGGAATCGTCGTCATCGTCTGAATCCGAGTCGGAATCATCAGAGCTTTCGGGTGTGGTGTCCTCACCCATGAACGGCTCGGCATCGTCCGGATCCAGGAAGCCGGTTACGATGTCGCTGATACGGCCTTCGTTTTCGAGAATGCGGTCGTAGGCCTGGATAACGGTGCCAGCGGTGCCCGGGAAGTGGGCAACGGCGGCCATCACATCGCGAATGCCTTCCTCGATGCGCTTGGCGATGACAATTTCGCCTTCGCGAGTCAGCAGCTCGACGGTGCCCATTTCGCGCATGTACATGCGAACAGGATCCGTAGTGCGGCCGGCGTCGGTCTCAACAGCGGCCAGAGCGGCAGCGGCTTCAGCGGCGGCGGCTTCGTCAGCGGTGGAGTCGCCCTCGGTCATCAGCAGGGTATCGGCGTCCGGTGTTTCTTCGCACACCTGGATACCCATGTCGTTAATCATGCGAATGATGTCTTCGACCTGATCCGGATCGGCGATGTCTTCCGGGAGGTGGTCGTTTACCTCGGCGTAAGTCAGGTAACCTTGTTCCTTGCCTCGTGCAATGAGGTCTTTCAAACGTGATTTTTGCGAATTGCCTGACATAGACACCCTGTAAACTCGCTTTTAGAAGGAAAAAAGTTAAACAGCCATTATAGCTGTCGCTTAGTTGCTCTGCCACCAAGGAGCCTAGGCTCAAAGGTTAGATGGTGATCAGTGCCTCAAGTTTCAAGTGCTGCTAGTCCCCGGTGCCGCTGCTCAGGGCCCTCAGCTCCTGTCGTTCCTCGCTTGTGAGGTTCGACAGATTTCTCAATAGTGTGGCAAGCCGCTGCTGGCGGGATGCCTCTTCGTTCGGGCTCAGAAGCTCACGGGCGGCGGCCAGTGTGCTTTCCCGCGCAGGAATATGCTCGATCCCGTCAAACAGGTGGTAGAAGCGCTCACGAGCGTCCCTGTCCAGTGCCAGCGTACGCACCAGGGTTTTCCTGTCCCGGATGTCGTTTGCCAGAATCCACTCGGCAAAATTCCGGGCCTGATTGAATTGTCGGGAGCTGCGGGCCAGCTCGGTGACCTCGGTAGCCAGGTCCGGTGCTTCCAGTAGGGCAAGGCACAGAATGCTGTCCTTGCTGAGTTTCACATCAATTCGATCCTCGGACACCCGATCCCGTCGCTCGCCGTTCCAGCGCCCTTTCTGCCCCTGCTGGCGGCTCTGCCACTGGTTCCGGCCACCACAAAGGCGGAGCATTTCGTGCCACATGGCATCCCGGAGGGTGCTTCTGGGCATCTTGTTGAGCAGCGGTTCGACCCTGGCTCGCAATTCGCCCCGATGCTCTGGCAGTTGCAGGTCCAGCCCTTCACTCTGCCGATCAAACAGATAGCGGGACAGAGGCGTTGCCCCTTCAATGCGCTTCTGGAACGCTTCCGGCCCCTCCTTGCGCACGAGGGTGTCCGGGTCCTCGCCCTGGGGCAGCATCAGGAACTGGAGGTGAAGGCCATCGGCCATAAGTTCCAGTGCGTTTTCCATGGCCTTATCCGCGGCCCGGAAGCCCGCCTGGTCGCCGTCAAAGCAGAACACGATGTGTCTGACCTGCTTCAATAATGCTGTGAGACTGTCCTGGTTCGTTGCTGTGCCCAGCGTCGCAACCGCATAGTGAATGCCGTTCTGGGCGAGGGCGATCACATCCATGTAGCCTTCAACCACCAGCAGCTTGTCCAGCTGCCGGATGGCCTGTTTGGCCTCGAAAAGCCCGTAAATCTCGCGGCTCTTGTGAAACACATCCGACTCCGGGGAGTTGATGTATTTCGCCTTGTCGTCGCCCAGGGTGCGGCCGCCGAATGCCACGGTTCTGCCCCGGCTATTGCGAATCGGGAACATCACCCGGTTGCGGAACAGGTCCCTGGGTTTGCCGTACTTGTCGGAAACCGTGCCGGTTTCAATCAGCGGACCCTGCAGGTCCTTGCTGGCAACATCAAACAGCGCCGTGCCGGTGGAGGGCGCATAGCCCACCTGGTACTGCTCGATGATGGCGTTATCCAGACCCCTTTGTTGCAGGTAGTCCCGTGCGTAGGCACCTTGCTGACCTTTGAGCGCTGATTGATAGAAGCGACTGGCAAAGTCCAGTGCATCGGTCAGCGTTCGCGCCTGCTGGATTTCCTGTTTTGCCGCCCGGTCGTAGGGCACTTCGAGACCAACCCGCTTGGCCAGTTCCTCTACCGCCTCGGTAAAACCCAGGCCTTCAAACTCCCTGACAAAGCTGATGGCATCGCCATGGGCGCCGCACCCGAAGCAATGGTAAAAGCCCTTGTCTGGCCGAACGTTGAACGAGGGTGTTTTCTCGTCGTGGAACGGGCAGCAGGCCTTGTAGTTAGCGCCGGCCTTCTTGAGCGTGATGCGTGAACCGATCAGTTCCGCCAGGTCGATACGATCCAGCAGGTTTTCAACAAACTGTTGAGGGATCAGTCCGCTCATGGGGGCTCCACATCAGGCCTTCATCGGAGTTGGCCAATAGCCAAAAATGCCGCCGAAGCCAGGCCTCGGCGGCATTTTTGAGTCGCTCTGTGCAGCCTGCGGCTGTACAGGCAATCAGTGCTTTGCAGTCAAGCGGCGTCAGATAAAACTTAGTACAGACGCTCGAACTTGCGCTGTTCCCGCTGAAGCTTCTTGAGATGACGCTTAACGGCAGCGGCTGCTTTGCGCTTACGAACAGCGGTCGGCTTCTCGTAGTGCTCTCGACGACGTACTTCGGAAAGTACACCCGCTTTCTCGCAGGAACGCTTGAAGCGACGCAGTGCTACGTCAAACGGTTCATTCTCTTTCACTTTAACAGCTGGCATTCGAAAATCACCTACCTGATAGATTCGGTTTCAATTTTGTCCGTCTGGCGAGGCCAGACCGGTTCTCGATTCCTGGTCAGATTGGCTAAAACTCGACCAGTGCATATTTTAGGGCGGCAATGATAGCGCCTGCGTTATGGCAAGGTCAATGTTTGTTCGATGAATCTGCCAGTGGGTTTCGGGTTTCTGCTAAAATGCGCGTCGTTTTCATTTCTGCCAACCAATGTGGCCCGAAATTATGCTGATTCTAGGTATCGAAACCTCTTGCGACGAGACTGGTGTAGCGCTTTACGACACGGAAGCGGCCCTTCTGGGGCACGCCCTGTTCAGCCAGATCGACATGCATGCTGATTACGGGGGTGTCGTCCCTGAACTGGCGTCCCGTGACCACGTTCGCAAGCTCCTGCCCCTCTGCGATCAGGTGCTTTCGGATGCCGGTAAAGGCCGTGCCGATATAGAGGGAATTGCCTACACCGCGGGTCCGGGCCTGGTCGGCGCGCTCATGGTTGGGGGCGCGGTTGCCCATTCGCTGGGGTTTGCCCTTGGAGTGCCGGTGCTCGGTGTGCATCACATGGAGGGCCACCTTCTGGCGCCCATGCTGGAGGATAATCCACCCGCGTTTCCCTTCGTTGCACTGCTTGTTTCGGGTGGCCATACCCAGTTGGTAAGGGTTGATGGTATTGGCGAATACGAAATGCTGGGAGAATCAGTAGACGACGCCGCTGGTGAGGCCTTCGACAAGACCGCCAAGATGCTCGGTCTGGACTACCCGGGTGGACCGCGGGTGGCAGCGCTGGCGGAAAAAGGCACAGAGGGCCGTTATCGGTTCCCGAGGCCGATGACTGACCGTCCCGGCCTGGATTTCAGCTTCAGCGGCCTGAAAACCTTCACGCTCAATACCGTGAATGCTGCTCGTGAGGCGGAGGGGCTGACGGACCAGACCCGCGCGGATATTGCCCTGGCGTTCGAGGCCGCCGTGGTCGATACGCTCACTATCAAATGCCGCCGGGCCCTGGAACAGACAGGCTGCAAGCGGCTGGTCATAGCCGGAGGGGTGAGCGCCAATAAACGGTTACGGGCGGGCCTGGAAAAAATGGCCGACAAACTCAAAGCCCGCGTTTTCTACGCCCGGCCGGAATTCTGTACGGATAACGGTGCAATGATTGCCTACGCCGGTGCCCAGCGCATGAAGGCCGGCCAGCAGGACGGCGAGCGGATTGTGGCAGTGCCCCGGTGGCCAATGAACACGCTGCCGCCCATTAACGAACCTCGCTCAACCGGTCTGGTGGACTGATCATTAAAGTCCGGTTTCCCGTCCCTGGGCGAGCCGGATGAGGTTGTTGCGGTGGCGAACCACAATCAAAAGTGCGAGCAGGCCGAACAGTGGCAGGGTTTCCGGTTCAAGGAAGGCGCTGATCAGCGGGCCGCAGACAATGGCTATCAGTGAGGCGAGGGCGGATATTCGCCAGCGCCAGATTACCAGCATCCAGATAGCGGCCATCAGCAGCGTTGTGACCGGCGCCAGCGCAAGACCGGCCCCGAGCGCCGTCGCGACCCCTTTTCCACCCTTGAATCGATAGAAGATCGGGATCATGTGGCCGGTGACGGCGAACAGGGCAACGACAGCCTGAACCATTACGGAAAGACCGGCGGCATGGGCCAGCCAAACGGGTAACCAGCCTTTCGCGGCATCCAGCGCAAGCGTGAGTAGCGCTGGCGGCCATCCGCCGGTTCGGTAGACATTCGTGGCGCCGGGATTGCCTGAACCCTGCGCCCGTGGGTCCGGGAGTTTCCAGAGTTGGCAGACCGGCAGGGCAAACAGCACTGAACCTGCCAGGTAAGCGGCGGCGCAGAGTAAAACCGTTAAAACCGGGTCACTGGGAAACATGCTGTGGGCTCGGAAGCAAAGACGTATACAACCAATATGTGCGAAAATGCCCGCCCTGAAAACGCGGGCCATGCTCTTCACAGTATCCCCTGGTTGTGCGTTATTCAATCACCAAAGAGTGGAAGAACTCCGGAGTACCCTTGGCAGACACTGTATTGATCGAAGGCCTCGTTGTGGAAACTGTGGTCGGCGTTTATGACTGGGAGCGGGAAGTCACCCAGAACCTGGTGGTCGATCTGGAAATGGCCTGGGATAACCGGGTGCCGGGTCGAACAGACGATGTCGCCGATGCCCTGGATTATGCGGCCGTCAGTGCTCGGGTGGAGACCTGTCTGCAGGCACTCAGGCCGCAACTGCTTGAGCACGGCGCTGAGGTGCTCGCCAGAGCCTTGCAGGATGAATTTGGCATCACGTGGCTTCGGTTGGCGATACGCAAGCCGGGGGCCGTACCTACGGCACAGGCGGTGGGTGTGCAAATCGAGAGGGGAGTCCGGTGATGGCAGCGGCCGTTCGGGTTTACATCAGTATTGGCAGCAATGTCGACAGGGAACGCTACGTCAGGGCAGCGCTCGATGCGCTCTCGGCATGGTTTGGCGAGCTGATTATCTCCCCGGTCTACGACAGCGAAGCGGTCGGGTTTGATGGCTCGCCCTTCCTGAACCTCGTAGTGGGCGTGGATACGTCCCTGTCGGTTGCCGAGCTTTCGAAGCGTTTCAAACAGTTGGAGGCGGACAACGGCCGGCGTCGGGATGTGCCTAAATTCAGTGCGCGAACGCTGGACCTCGATATTCTCACCTATGGCAGTGCCGTCGGGCGCATCGATGGCGTTGAACTGCCAAGGGGTGAAATCCTGAAAAACGCTTTCGTGCTTCGGCCACTGGCCGACATAGCGCCTGAAGCAGAGCACCCGGTGTGCGGCAAAACCTATGGCCAGCTATGGCGGGAGTACGACACTGGCCAGAAGCTCTGGCCGGTGGGCTTCAGCTGGCAGGGTCGGCAGATTTCACACGCTGCCGGTTGAGCGGAACAGCTCGATGAGGTGATCGGTCGAGCTGTCGCTGGCCTGGGTGCCATCTTCCTCGCCCAATAGCCGCGGCAGGATGCCTTTACCCAGTTGCTTGCCGAGTTCCACACCCCATTGGTCAAACGAATCCACGTCCCAGATAACCCCCTGCACAAAGGTGCGGTGCTCGTAGAGCGCGATCAACGCGCCCACAGTCTCGGGTGTCACCTTCTCCATGGTCAGCGTGTTACTTGGCTTGTTGCCTGGGATCACCTTGTGTGGCGCAAGCTGTTCAATCTCGCTTTCATCCCGTCCTTCGGCTTTCAGCTCGGCCCTGGCTTCTTCCAGTGATTTTCCGGCCATCATGGCCCTGGACTGGCTGAGGCAGTTGGCAAACAGGTCGGCGTGATGGGTGGCCACCGGATTGTGGGTTTTCAGAGGTATGATGAAGTCCGCCGGAATCAGGCGGGTGCCCTGGTGGATCAGCTGGTGATAGGCGTGCTGGCCATTGGCACCGACGCCGCCCCAGATGACCGGGCCGGACTGCCAGGCGAGTGGGGTGCCCGCTTGCGTAACGCTCTTGCCGTTGCTTTCCATATCCAGCTGCTGGAGGTGGTCTGGCAGGCTGCGCAGGTAATGATCGTAGGGCAGTATCGCGTGGGTCTCGGCACCCCAGAAATTGTTGTACCAGATGCCCAGCATGGCCATAACCACCGGCAGATTCTTTGCCAGCGGCGCTTCACGAAAGTGCTGGTCCATGGCATGGGCGCCGGCCAGCAGGGCCCGGAAGTTGGTCATGCCAACGCTAAAGGCAATGGGCAGGCCGATGGCTGACCACAGTGAATAACGGCCGCCCACCCAGTCCCACATCGGGAAGACGTTCTCCGGATCGATACCGAAGTCCTGCGCCGCCGGCACATTGGCCGTCACGGCCATGAAATGCTGCGAGACCGCCTGTTCATCCCCGCAATGATCCAGAAACCACTGTTTCGCGACTTTGCTGTTCTCGAGGGTTTCCTGCGTGCGGAATGACTTGGACTGGATCAGGAACAGAGTGGTTTCCGGATTGACCTGGCGCAGAGCCTCGCAAATCTCGGTGCCATCAATGTTGGCCACGTAATGGCAGCGAATGCCGGCCTGGGCGTAAGGTTGAAGGGCTTCGCCAACCAGCTTCGGGCCCAGGTAGGAGCCGCCGATACCGATGCTTACCACATCGGTGAAAGGTTTGCCGGTGTACCCGGTGCGGTGTTGGCCCAACACCTCCTCCACCAGGGTTTCCATGCGTTGCAGGGTGCGCTGCACCTCGGCGACCACGTTTTCGCCGTCAACGGTGATGGCGTCGGTTCCCGGGTTGCGCAATGCCGTGTGCAGGGCAGGGCGATCTTCGGTAACGTTGACTCTCTTTCCGCTGAGCAAGGCCTCCCGCCGTGCTTCCAGGTTACAGCTGCTGGCCAGTGCCAGAAGCGCGTCGAGCACGTCGTCAGTGATCCGATTCTTGGAAAAATCCAGTGACAGCCCTGCGCCTTCAATGAAATAACGCTTTGCCCGCCCGGGATCCTGGTTGAACAGGTCCTTCATGAGAACGCCGTCCAGGCGTTGCCGATGTTCCTTCAGTGTCTGCCATTCGGGTTTCGAGGTCAGTACTTCAGGATGTGCGGGCATCAGAGGTTCCTTTTCTGTTGGCTTATCGGGTCAGGGACAGGTTATCGATCAAGCGGGTGGTGCCCAGGAAAGCTGCCGTCAGGATGGTAATCTCCCGATCTTCAGCCGTGGCCGGTTTGAGTGTCTGACTGTTGACGATATTGAAGTAGTCCGGCCTGAGCCCTGCGTCCCCGAGACTCTGCTCAGCTTCGCTTTCCAGGGCCTGGAAGTCTGTACGACCATCGGTGATCTTGGCCGCCGTGGCCTGCAGAGTCTGGTAGACCGCTGGCGCAATCTGCCGTTCCTCGGGCGTCAGGTAACCATTGCGCGAGCTTTTCGCCAGGCCGTCGTCCTCTCTCACCGTGGGGCCGCCCACCACATCAACAGGGATCATCAGATCCCGGACCATTTTCCGGATCACGGCCAGTTGCTGAAAATCCTTCTCGCCGAATACAGCGAAGTCCGGCTGCACCATATTGAACAGCATGGTGACCACCGTGGCTACGCCCTCAAAGTGACCCGGGCGACTGGCGCCACAGTGGCCGTCGCTGACATCCGGCACTACCACCTGGGTCTGACTTGCCAGCCCTTCCGGATAGATTTCCTCGGCGGAAGGCGCGAATACCAGTGTGTTACCGGCCGAGGCGAGCTTGTCCTGGTCTTCAGCCAGGGTTCTCGGGTAGGTCTCGAGATCTTCGCCGGCTCCGAACTGCATCGGGTTCACGAAGATGCTGGTAACCACCACATCCGCCATCTCCGCTGCTTTGCGCACGAGGGAGATATGGCCCTCGTGCAGGTTGCCCATGGTGGGTACCAGGCCGATGGTTTTGCCCTGCTGCCGGTAGCCGCGGAGGATGGTTCTCAATTCTTTCAAAGAATGTACAGTTCTCATGCCTTGAACGTATGCTCCTCAGCGGGGAATGAGCGCTCGCCTACGGCTTTCACGTAGGCCTGGAGGGCTTCCTGTACCGAATCTGTTTCAGCCAGGAAGTTCTTGACGAATCGTGGCTTACGGCCAGTGGTAATGCCCAGCATATCGTGCAATACCAGAATCTGTCCGTCGGTGTCTGGCCCGGCACCTATCCCGATGACCGGTGCTTTGACGGCTTGGGAGATGCGTGCCGCCAGCGGCGCGGGAACGCACTCCAGCAGGATGGCATCGGCGCCGGCGGCTTCCAGTTCGCAGGCGTGCTCAATCATCATCTCCGCCGCTTTCTCGTCACGGCCCTGGACCTTGTAGCCGCCAAATTTATTGACGAATTGCGGCGTGAGGCCCAGATGTGCGCACACGGGCACGGCGCGCTCGGTCAGAGCAGTAATGGTTTCTTTCATCCAGTCCGTGCCCTCGAGTTTTACCATGTGCGCGCCCGCGCGCATCAGTTCCGCTGCGTTCTCCAGGGCAGACTCGACCGTGCCGTAGCTCATGAAGGGCATGTCGGCCATGATCAGGGACCCACGGTTTCCTTTGGCCACGCAGCTGACGTGATACACCATCTGGTCCATGGTCACCGGCAGGGTGCTGTCATGCCCCTGAAGCACCATCCCGAGGGAGTCGCCGATAAGGATTACGTGAACGCCCGCTTCACTGACCACCTGGGAAAAGGTGGCGTCATAGGAGGTAAGGGCAGCGAAGGCTTCGCCCTTCTGCTTGAACTCACGCAGGGTATTGATGGTAACAGCCATAGAATCCTTGCCTTTTGGGTGGATGGGCCTGGGCGTGCCGGGGTGTCGGCATTAAAGTGTTAAGGGTAATCCGCCGGTGGAAGCTTGCGCAAGCCGTTGTCGGGGCATTGGCTGCGCAGTTGGGCAATGGAGGTGCCATAAGGCAGGGTCAGGTCGGCCTTCAGGTCCAGCAGGGGCTGGAGTGCAAAGTCCCGGTTCGGGAGCTCGCGATGAGGTACGGTGAGGCGCTCATCGTCGAGTACCTGGTCGCCGAACACCAGTATGTCCAGGTCGAGGGTGCGGGGCCCCCAGTGCCTGAGCCGCTCCCGGCCGTGTTTCTGTTCGATGCTCTGCAGTTCGTCCAGCAGCTGGTGTGGTCGCAGGGACGTTCTCAGCCAGACGGCACCGTTGACGAAGTCCGGCTGGTCCTGGGGACCGACCGGGCGGCTGGCATAAAAAGGGGATTGGGCTACCAGAGCGGTTTCCGGCAGGGTGGCCAGGGCGGAAACTGCCCTGGCCAGTTGAGCAGCCGGATCTTTCAGGTTGCTGCCAAGACCAATAAAAACATCTGTCATCATTGTTGTGCGGGGCGCTTGACCGTTTTACGGCGACGGCGCTTTTTGGGCGCATCGTTGCTCAGTTTTGACAGCATCCGTTCCTGGCCACGTTCGTCCTCCTGCTGGAACTCGGTCCACCACTGACCAAGCCCTGGCTCAATCTCGCCAGACGCCTCACGAACCAGCAGGAAATCGTAGGCTGCACGGAACCGGGGGTGGGTCATGGTGGCAAAGGCCCGCTTACCCTGTCGGCGGGGCAGGCGCATCTGGAGCTCCCAGATCTCTTTCATGGGCCCGGAGAAGCGCTTGGGAATGGAGGTTGCCTGTACCTGGCGGCCAATCACTTTTCCGATAGCTCCATGCAGTGCCGGCTGCACGGGATCACCGTTGTCCTGCCGGCGATGCCATTCCGCCTGAAGTGCCGGCCAGAGCATGGCCGCAAACAGAAAGTAAGGCGTGACCGATTTGCCCTGGGCAATCCGGGCGTCCGTGTTTCTGAGGGCCTGGCGTATCAGTTCATCGGGTTCGCCGTTCTCGATGGCGCGGGCCGTTTCCGGAAACAGCGGTTCGAGAAGATTGTATCGGTTAAGCAAGTCGTAGGTGGCCTCACCATGGCCGGCCGAAAACAGTTTGAGTACTTCCTCAAACAGACGAGCCGGCGGGATGTGGGTCAACAGTGGCGCCAGTTCCCCAATGGGGGCCTCAGTCTCGGGCTCAATGTCGAAGTCGAGCTTGGCGGCAAAACGGATGGCGCGGAGCATGCGTACCGGGTCCTCGCGGTAGCGGGTTTCCGGGTCGCCGATCAGTCGCAGCTGCCGGTTGCGCAAATCCTCAATGCCGTTGGCGAAATCTATAACGGTGAAGTCGCGAATGCAGTAGTAAAGCGCGTTGACGGTGAAGTCGCGACGCAGGGCGTCCTCTTCCTGGTTGCCGTAGACGTTGTCCCGCAGGAGCAGTCCATGTTCGCTGGTTCTGCGGTCGTCCTCATCCGCCTCGGCATCGGCTTCCGTGGCGTTGCCCCGGAAGGTGGTCACCTCGATGACTTCACGGCCAAACACCACGTGGACAATCCGGAAACGCCGTCCGATCAACCGGGAGTTGCGGAACAGGTCGTGAACTTCCTCCGGCGTGGCATTGGTTGCGATGTCAAAATCCTTGGGTTTTCCGCCCAGCAGGATATCCCTGACGCCGCCACCCACAAGGTAGGCCTCGTAGCCTGATTTGTTCAGGCGATGCAGAACTTTCTTGGCAGGGTCGCTGATAACCGAGCGGGAGACGTTGTGCTGGTCCCTCGGGATTTCCCGTCGCTGGTAGGTGCGGGCTTTCTTTTTTCCGTTGCCGGGCATTATGGAACGGAGTTTCTCGACCGATTGCTCGACGAGAGTAAAAATTGATTTAGGCATTGAAATCCGTGGTTGCGATGAGCAAAAACCGAGAGTTTAACGGTTTGAGCAGGATTTGCACACGTTTGCCGTGGATTACCGTTCCGGGACCCAGAAAACCAAAAGGCGGATCCGTTTTCACGAATCCGCCCTCAAAGCGTTGACGATCTGCATTGTTTTTGTTTTTGCCGGGATTTTTCTTGATTTTTGTACCCCACTGCATATCCCCAATGTAGGGGCATCTCAGCAGTGCAAACGGAAAGCTTTGAATACACAGAGCGGTCAGAGACATCGGGCGGGGCTACAGTAGCTGCAGCGTCACCTGGAAGGTGATTCTTCTCTACATCTACAACTCGCACGTGCCATGGGACCACTAAAAAGCAAAGTACCCAAAACACTCAGTTCGCTCACGTTCTGTTGTTGTTTTTGTTACCGAACGCATCCTGCAGCTTTTTGTTCTTGTTGTTGGCGCTGCTTTGTCACTCTTGTTTTTGTTGTTGTGCGCCAAATAGGTTGCAGTCCATGTGCCAGTTTTTGAATTTCTTTTATTAACAGGGCCTTACGATTTTGTAGGCCATAAGTGTTACCCCGTATTCAACCTAAGTGTTACTGAGGTCACGTTACTTTCGTGAGGAGTGTTACCGACAGGAACATGAGGTAACAACTGAGCCCGGGTTCATACTATGCCGGACTCAGTTGCCAGAGGATTTTTTCCGGGGTATGCCGAGACGCTGGCGACGTTCCCAGAGCGATTTTCGGCTGATGCCCAGTTTCTGGGCCAATTCTGTCTCGCTCATGCGGTCCTGGTTCTCGAGAACAAAATGCTGGAAGTAATCTTCGAGGGAGAGATCGTTGGACGCGTCTACCTCCCGGGTATGTGTCTGCTCGTTGTTGCCGTCCACGAGAGTCTCGGGGATGTATTCGTCGCTGCCTTCGCTGTCCAGGTCCAGCAATGAGGGCGTGATCACGTCGCCGTCACACAGGATGGTTGCGCGCTCAATGGCGTTCTCCAGTTCCCGTACGTTTCCCGGCCAGCGATGGCGTTCGAGGGCGCGCATGGCTTCGGGGCTTAGATTGAGATCGGGCTTGCCCATTCTCTCGCCCTGGCGCTTCAGGAAGCGGCGGGCCAGTCCCAGGATATCGCTCTGGCGCTCACGCAGCGGCGGGATACGGATCTGCATGACGTTCAACCGGTAGTAGAGGTCTTCCCGGAATTCCCCGGTACGCGTCATGGCCTTGAGGTTTCGGTGGGTGGCGGCAATCATCCGCACGTTGACGGTACGGCTCTGGGTGGAGCCGACTTTCCGGATCTCGCTCTCTTGCAGAACCCGTAGCAGGCGTGCCTGGGCTTCGGCCGGCAGTTCGCCGATTTCGTCCAGAAACAGGCTGCCTCCATCGGCGGCCTCGATCAGGCCGGTCCTGGCCGATACCGCGCCGGTGAAAGCGCCCTTTTCGTGCCCGAACAGTTCCGATTCAATCAGGCTTTCGGGGATGGCCGCGCAGTTGACCGAAATCAGCGGCTTGGCAGCGCGGGGGCTGAGCAGGTGCAGGGCGCGGGCCGCCAACTCCTTGCCGGTTCCTGATTCGCCCTGGATCAGGACAGTGGTTTCTGTCGGCGCTACTTTACGGATCAGCGTGAACACCCGCTGCATTGGCTCACACTGGCCGAACATGATGTTGGCAGGATCGCTGCTTTCCGGCGTTTCCAGGGCTGGTGCCGAGTCGTCACCCGAATTCCGGCCGGCGGGTTTCCGGGCCAGAATGTTTTCGACCGCGGCCAGCATTTCATCGTGATCAAACGGTTTGGCGATGTACTCAACGGCGCCCATTTTCATGGAGTCCACCGCTGATCTCAGGCTGGCATAGCTGGTCATGATCAGCACTGGCGTGTTGGGTGCGCGATTGATCAGTTCGGTGCCCGCTGCGCCTGGCAGGCGCAGGTCGGAAATGATCAGATCGAACTGATCGGGTTCGTGGTTCTGCTCGGCTTCCTCAACGGAGGCCGCATCGGCGACCTCATAGCCGGCATGCAACAACAGTTTGCGCACTGCCGAGCGAATAATGTCTTCGTCTTCCACGATCAGAATGCGAGGCATAACAGTCTCAAGACCTTTGGTTCTGGCTGATGGCAATAGTGCCGGTTTCCGGTTCGTAGGCTGGCAATCTCAGCCTCACGCAGGTTCCGCGGCCGGTGTCGGCATTAGCCGGGCTTTCCACCTGAACGTTGCCATAGTGCTCTTCAATAATGCTGTACACCAGCGACAGGCCAAGACCGGTTCCCTTGTTGGGGGCCTTGGTGGTGTAAAACGGCTCGAAGATATGATCGAGTTGATCCCCGGGAATACCGGAGCCCTCATCAACCACCTCGATGATAGCGGAGTAGCCATCGCCCTTTCCACTGACCCGGATGGTACCGCCTTCCGGTGAGGCATCGCGGGCGTTCGCCAGCAGGTTGACGAATACCTGGACCAGACGCTGCTCATCTCCCAGAACCTGCAAAGAGGGCGGGCAGTCGTTGACATAGTGAATCCCCAGGCCCTTGTCGCTGAGCGACAGCAGGTTGATCGATTCTTCCACACAGCGATGAATCGCTACCGGCTCGTACCGGTTGGCCTGGGCATGATTGCCGGTGCGGGCAAAGTTCATCAGCGACTGCAAAATGGTAGAGATGCGCCGGGTCTGCTGCTGGATCTGGTCAGCGGTGTCCAGGATGTCCGGGTTGTCGGTTTCCAGTTTCAGGTTCTGGGCCAGGGATGAGATACCGGTGACCGGGTTCCCGATCTCGTGGGCGACACCGGCGGCGAGCCTTCCCACCGATGCCAGCCGTTCGCTGTGCATCAGTTCGTCCTCAAGTAGCCGGGTTTCGGTCTGGTCCTCGACCAGGATAATGCTGCCACCTTCGGTGTGGTCCGGTCCGCTCAGGGCCGCTTTGTGGAGGTTCAGCCAGTGGGGTTTGCCACGCAGGTCCAGGCGATGCTTGTAGCGATGCAGGTCCGGGCCACGGTTGAAGTCATCAAGCAGCAGGTGCCAGTGCTCGGGCAGTGCCATCAGCCTGGCACCGACCACGTCATCGGCGGTGATGCCGGTGAGCGCCTCCATGGCGTGGTTCCACATCAGGATTTCACCGTCCTCGCCCACGGAGCAGGCAGGAATCGGCAGGTTCTGAAGGGTCTGGCGGTAATGCCGGCGCAGGTTGTCCAGCTCGCCGGCCAGGCCGGTCAATCGGTTCTGGTAGTCGCCGAGGGCGCGTTCTACATAGCGGATGTCCTGGGCAGTGCCGCCCTGGGCCATGGGCTTGAAGCCGAGATGGCGCTTGACCATGTCCCGGGCCACGGAGGGGCCGAGCAGGCCAGACAGGTTTATTTCCACCTGGTCGCGCAGTCGCCTGAGCTGGTACGGCCGATACTCCACATTGGGCAGTTTCAACTGGCCCAGTGCCCGCTCCACTTCTCGCCGCGCCACACCGTAGCCCAGCGGCTCCGCTAACTGTCTCACAAAGTCACTGGAGGACGTGGCCAGCAATTCACGGCGTTGCGGACGGGACAGTGCGCCCAGTGAGCAGGCTTGGGCTGCGCTGTTCTCCTCACTGGTGCTGGTGCTGAGGATGGAAATCAGCGCAAACACGGTAATGTTGGCAGTCAGGCTTACGAACGTGAAGATATGCCAGTTGCTGTAGTCCGGTATCAGTGGCGCATCCAGCCAGGCCAGCAGATTGGCCGTGTGCGAGAATGGCAGCACGAGCGTCACCACCCAGATGGCCAGCCCGACAACAAGGCCGGCGATCAGGCCGCGGCGATTGCCCTCGGGCCAGTAAATCACGCCCAGGGCGCCGGGCAGCAGTTGCAAAGTGCCGGAGAGGGAAATGGCGCCGAGAATGGACAGGTCGAGGTTTTTGCCGACAACTTCATGAAACAGCAGCGCCAGGAAAATGATCACGGCGATGAGCAGGCGCTTGATCCACTGCAGCCACCGGTAGATATCGCCCTGGTCTTTCGGGGTTTTCAGGGGCAACACCACGTGGTTCAACGCCATGCCCGCCAGTGCCAGGGTGCTGACGATCATCAGGCCGCTGGCCGCTGACAGGCCGGCAATGTACATCAGCAGTGTCAGTGCCGGGCTTTCCATGGCCTGGGCTGCCCCGATGGCAAAGAATCCGGGCCCTGTGGTCACCGCCAGCTCCTGGCCTCCCCAGAGAATCAGGGGCACCGGCAGGCCGAGCAGCAACAGATAGAGTGGCAGGCCCCAGCTGGCTTTTGCCAGGGCCTTGGGCGAGGGGTTTTCGCTGAAGGTCATGTGGTACATGTGTGGCAGTACCAGAGCAGCAGCAAAGGACATCAGCATCAGTGCCCGCCAACTGCCGTCGTCAATGCTCAGGGTCATGGTTGTGGCTGGCGACGTCCGGTTGTCCAGCCAGCTTTCCAGTCCGCTCATGCCGTCAAAGACCCCGAAGAGAATGACGCCCCCGAGCACCAGCAATGCCACAAGTTTCACCAGCGAATCAAAAGCAATGGCCAGCACCAGTCCCTGATGGTTTTCCGAGTTCTGGTCGCGCCTTGCCCCGAATAGCATGGCGAAAAGCACCACGATCAAGCTGAACATCACGCTGATTACCGCAGGCGATGTGTCCGGCGCAAGAATGCTGGCAGAGGTGGCGACGGCCTGTATCTGCATGCTCAGCAAGGCCAGAATGGCCCCGCCGGAGCAGAGGGTGACCAGGGTGCCAGCCCACTGGCTTCGGTAGCGGTAGGCAAACAGATCGGCGAGGGACGTGAGCTGATAGGCGCGTCCGATCCTCATGACCGGGTTCAGAAGCACAGGCGCCAGCAGGAAAGCGCCGCTGATGCCGAGATAGTAAGCCAGAAAGCCGTAGCCGGATTCGGCGGCCATACCAACCGCGCCGTAGACCGCCCATATGCCGGCATAGACACCCAGACTGAGCACATAAACCAGGGGGTGGCGAACCCAGCGCCGGGGGACCATGCCTTTTTCGGTAAACCAGGCGATGCCGAACAGCAGAATCAGATACAGGAGGCTGGCGAGCAGCAGGCCGGAGGGACTAAAACTCATTGGGGTCCCGCCGCCATTCAAGCCAGAAACCGATGGCGATCAGCCCGGCCCAGATAAGGTAGGGGCTATACCAGACGTTTCCCGGCGAAGTCCACCAGTCAAGGATGTTGGGAGAAAAGATATAGATGGCCAGTACCAACAGGAAGACCAGACGGTAGATATACATCAGGCATGCTATCCGCGCTGAGGTGTGAGAAGGGCTTTATACCATGTCCCTCACCGGGATGTCAGGTGGATGGCGCCCCGTCGCCAGTTACTCCGGCCCCACTCCAGCAGCGAATCCAGCGAACCGCTGGCAAGGTTGGCAGGCGGGTTCTGACCAAGAGCAACGAGCGCCATGAACAGGTTGTCGACAGGCTTGTCATCATCAAGAGCTGGCGCATGGGTCTGCTTGCTCAGCTTCTGCCCCTGCGCGTTGAGTATGACCGGGATGTGAAGCCAGCGTGGAGGAAGAGCACCCAGGGCACGATAAATCTGTTGCTGCTGCGCCGTCATGTCCAGCAGATCCGAACCACGCACCACGTCCGTGATGCCCTGATCAATGTCATCGACCACCACCGCCATTTGATAGGCGTAGAACCCCTCCTTGCGGAGGATGACCGGATCGTCAAGCTCTGCTTGCACCGTCTGGTGCTGGGGTCCCAGCAGCTGGTCCTGCCAGTGGCAGTCTTCGTCTTCGAGGGCAAAGCGGATTGCGAATGGCCGGTCACCGTCGATTTCTGTGCGAGTGCGGCACTGGTTCGGGTGGCGCCCCTCATTGGCCTGCAATTCCTTGCGCGAGCACTGGCAACGATACGCGTAGCCGCTTTCAAGCAGCCGGTTAACGGCGTGCTGATAGGCGTCGTGACGTCTGGATTGAAAGCGTACCGGCTCGTCGGGAAACAGCCCGTGGGCGTCAAGGCTGGCAATGATCTGGCCGGTCGCCTCCGGCGGCTCTCTCAGAGGATCCAGGTCTTCAATGCGGATAAACCACTGGCCGCCCTGGCTGCGGGCTTCCAGAAAGCTGGCAAGTGCGGTAACGAGGGAGCCAAAGTGCAGCGGGCCTGTCGGAGAGGGCGCAAACCGGCCCCGGTAGTGAGGGTTGTTCATGGCGGTCAGTCAGCCGGCGGGGCTGGGAAGAGCCCCAACCGGCAGCTGTTGCGTAGTAGGCTCAGATGCCGGTCTGGCGTTCGCGAATCTCGGCCAGTGTCTTGCAGTCGATGCACAGGGTGGCTGTTGGTCGAGCTTCCAGACGGCGGATACCGATTTCCACGCCACACTGATCGCAGAAGCCATAGTCGTCTTTGTCGATGCGGTCGATGGTCTGGTCAATCTTCTTGATCAGCTTCCGCTCGCGGTCGCGGGTACGCAGCTCCAGGCTGAATTCTTCCTCCTGGGTTGCGCGATCGCTGGGATCCGCGTAATTTGCGGCGTCTTCCTGCATGTGGTGCATGGTGCGGTCGACTTCTTCCATCAGCTCCTGCTTCCATTGCAGCAGCAGATCTTTGAAGTGCTGGAGCATTTCCGCACTCATGTACTCTTCACCCTTCTTCATTTCATAGGGGGTGAAGTTGGTAAAACGTTCGCGTGGTTGTTCTGCAGTAGTTGCCATTGAACCCGGCCTCTTGTTTGTACTTCACAAGAACGGTTTGCTTCCCTCCGCGTGAGCCCCCGTGGCTGCGCGGTTGTACCCTGGATGAAGCATTCGTCCTGAAACGGGAATTTGCGGAAAATAGCAGATTAGTCACGGGGGTGCCAGCCTTGTGACATCGACTTTTGTACGGAGATCACATGAAGTTTCCAGAACCGCTGGTTGAAGGCCGGCTTATCCGCCGCTACAAACGCTTTCTGGCAGACGTGCGTCTGCCGGATGGTTCAGAAATTACGGCCCATTGTCCGAACACCGGCTCCATGCTGGGCTGTCAGCCGGAGGACGCGCGAGTCTGGCTTAGCCATAGCGATAACCCCAAGCGCAAACTCCAGTACACCTGGGAGTTGGTGGAAACCTCGCCCGGGCAACTGGCCTGCGTGAACACCGCCCGGCCGAACAGCCAGGCCCGGGAGGCCGTGCTGACGGGTACCGTGGTTGAGTTGGCCGGTTACCCGGAGTGCCGCGCCGAGGTGAAATATGGCGCCGAGAAAAGCCGGATTGACCTGTTGCTGTCTGGCCACGACACCGCCGCCGATGCCTGGGTGGAGGTCAAGAATGTCACGCTGGCGGAGGATGGTCAGGGTTTCTTCCCGGATGCGGTGACCGAGCGCGGCCAGAAACACCTCCGGGAACTGATGGCCCAGGTCCGGCAGGGTGATCGCGCGGTGCTGTTATTCGTGGTCAATCACACCGGCATTCAAACCGTCCGCCCGGCCGACCACATTGATCGCAAATACGGTGAGCTGCTTCGGGAGGCCTGCGATGCGGGTGTGGAAGTGATCGCCTATCGTGCCGATCTGAGCGAGAGCGACGGCACGCCAACAGGTGTGTTGACCCTGACCGAATCGGTGCCGGTTATTCTGGAAGTCTGATTTCGATCTGACCGTCCCGCTCACGCAGGTCCAGCTGGGTGAGCGCATCGCCCTGGCATGGGCCGGCAATGCACTCGCCGTCGGCCGGCTTAAACAGGGCGCCGTGGGTCGAGCACTGGATGAACAGGTTGTCGGAATCCATGAATCGCCCCGGCATCCAGTTCAGTTCAACGCCCAGGTGCGGGCAAATATTCAGATAGGCACGGGGCGTGCTGCCATCGAGGAACAGGAAGCCGGTTAACGGCATGCCTTCCGGCTCCCGGGCCTTCTCCCGGAGCCGGAATTCGACAAACTGGCCCGATGTCAGCTCGGATGCCGGACAGACGGGCTGCCAGGAATTCGGGTTACTGCTCATTTCGGCAATATGGCGTAGCGCATGCGGGTCCCGTGGTTCAGGGACATGACGATTTCATCAGCTTCCAGGCGGTGCGGGAAATAGCAGCCGGAAATCTTGGCGCTGGCGATGCTTGAGCCTTCCATCCTGGATTTCGAGAAGTCCACACCTCGCAGGTCGGCACCGCGAAAGTAGGCGTGGCGGAAATCCAGTCCCTTGGCATCCATCCCCCTCAGATCCAGACCCCGGAAATCGCCATGGGCGAAACTGGGCAACTCTGTGAGCTTTGCCTTTTCGGCATTGAACGCCTGCATGTCCTCGCTACGAAGAATATCGTAGAGCGGGTGGCTGATCTGATGTACTTCGTGTTCGCTTTTATCGTCCATATCGAACCTCGCGCTCGCCAGTGGGAGCCAGTTGTTGTTCTTAGTCGGCCTTGCCGCCGGGGATACCCAGATGTTGGCGGATCCGGTCGGCCACCGCCTCTGCCACATGCTCCTGGTCAGTGTGCAGGTGGATGGTGTGGCTCTTCTCCTCCGCGGTTAACGGTTCAAACCAGGTTTGCTGGGCGTCCAGCAATTCCTCGGTTGCCTCGGAGGCATCGCCCTTGCGATTGCGGATCCACTCCCGGCGCAGATCTTCCGGCGCCTCGCAATGGATCAGGGCAAAGGGCACACCCTGATCTTCGGCTATCGATGCCAGCAGGGCCCGCTCTTTCTGTTTCAGGCTGGCGGCGTCCACAATCACCGGGAAACCGGCTGCCAGAACGTGACTGGCAAGCTCCGCCAGCCGCTGATAGGTTTTCTCTGTCGCTTCCTCGGTATACAGATTGCCACCGGTCGGTGAGCGGGAGCTGTCGAGAGGGGCCAGTCCGTGCAGGCGCTTGCGCTCGACATCGGAGCGCAGGCGTATCAGCCCCAGTTCATTGGCCATGGCGGCGCTGACGCAGGTCTTGCCGCTGGCGGACAGCCCGGTGGTTGCCAGCAGATAGTGATTCGGAATAGTGCCGTAATCCTCGGCCAGCTGGGCGTAGGCTCGATAGCGCTGCATCAGGTCGGCTTTTTCAGCATCGGTGAGCCCCGGGTTCCCCATGGTAAACAGGGCTATCTTGGCGCGCACCATAGCCCGGTATGCCTTATAAAGCGGCAACAAGGGCAGGGCTTCGAAGTCGTCGCGGTATTCCAGGTACGTATTGAGCACCTGATTGGCAAGGGCGCTCTCCCCACGGGACTCCAGATCCATCAACAGGAACGCGAGATCGTTGATCACGTCGATCCATCGGAACGGTTCGTTGAACTCAATGCAGTCGAAAACCGTTACCGCGTCCTCGAAGCGGGTGATATTGGCGAGATGGAGGTCGCCATGGCATTCCCGCACCATGCCGCTTTCGCGACGACGGGCAATCAGCTCCCGGTGGCGCTCGAAGGTGGATTCGGTCCAGGCCTGGAGGTTGTCCAGCTGCATGAGCAGATCCGAATCGTCAATCATCGGCCGGATCTGGTCAAAATTTTCCTGCATGGCGGCGAATACGGCTTCCGGAGTGCCAAGCGGCTTGTCGTCCGGCACAGGCGGTAGCTGCTCATGGAAGGCCGCGACCTGACGGGCCAGGTCCGTGAGTGGTTCGGGCGTCAGCTTTCCCTGTTCCTGCAGGCGATCGAAGAGATGCTCCTGGCCGAACTGACGCATCTTGATGGCGTATTCGAAGGCTTCTCCCTCCCCACCGAGGATGGGGTTGTCGGGCGTGCCGGTGATGGGTACCACCTCCAGATACAGTTTGTTGGCCAGTCGCCGATTGAGCCTGAGCTCCTCCTCGCAGAAATGCTTTCGGCGATCGAGGGTGGAGAAGTTCAGGAAGCCGAAATCCATGGGCTTCTTGATCTTGTAGGCGTAGTCACCGGTCAGGATCACCTGTGAGATGTGAGTTTCGATAACCTGGAAACCATCGACAGGATGGTCGTACAGGTCTGGATTCTGCATGGCCAGAATCAGATTGCCTGGGGATGTCTCACTCACCGTGCTCTCCTCGCGTTCCCTGAACCCATTGATTTTTCTTGCTCTATCATAACGGGCAGATTACAGAAATAACACACGGATGGCCTGCCTTCCTCACCGCTCCCTTCGTTATAATCGCGGCATGAAAAAATCCAAAGCATCTTCCAGCCCCAGGCGAAAGCCCTCCAGACGTTCCTCCAACAACGGTCGCCGGCCGTGGTTCTGGCGTTTTATGTTCCGGTTATGTGCCATCGGTCTCGTTTTGCTGGCTGGCTGGATGGTTTACCTCGATGCCGTGGTGACCTCCCGTTTCGAGGGCCGGCGTTTCGAGGTTCCGTCCCGGGTTTACGCGCGCCCTCTGGAGCTTTTCGATGGCGCCAGCGTCAGTGCCGGTGCCCTGGAGAGGGAACTGAGCCTCTCCGGTTTCCGTAAGGGTGACGGCAGGAAATCCGGCAGTTACCAGCGCACGGGCAATCGCTTTGTGATCAGTACCCGGGGCTTTTCCTTCCCGGACGGCGATGAACCCAGGCGCAGGATCTCACTGATGATATCTGGCGATCGGGTTCAGGGCTTTTCGGTGATTGAAGGCGATAATGCCCCGATTGTGCGGCTTGAGCCGGCGCAGATTGGCGGCATCTACCCGGCGCACAAGGAGGACCGGGTGCTGGTTCAGCTGGATGAAGTGCCGGCCCTGTTGCCCACCACTCTGATGGCGGTGGAGGATCGTAACTTCTACGACCATTTCGGCATCGCGCCACTTTCTATTGGCCGGGCCATGCTTGCCAACATCCAGGCCGGGCGCATCGTTCAGGGTGGCAGCACGCTGACTCAACAATTGGTGAAAAACTTCTTTCTGACTCGAGAGCAGACGCTGGTGAGAAAGGCCAACGAAGCCCTGATGTCGGTGCTCCTGGAGTTGCACTATGAAAAAGACGATATCCTCGAAACCTATCTGAACGAGGTCTACCTCGGACAAGCCGGTACGCGCAGCATTCATGGTTTCGGTCTTGCCAGCCAGTTCTATTTTGGCGAATCCCTCAAGGATCTGGATGTGCACCAGATCGCTTTGCTGGTGGGCATGGTCAAAGGCCCCAGTTACTACAATCCGCGCCGCCACCCGGAGCGCGCAACCGAGCGGCGGAATCTGGTGATTTCTGAAATGGAACAGGCCGGCCTCATTGAGCCGGGGCGCGCGTCCAGGGCTCGTGGATTGCCGCTGGGCGTCAGTGAGCGCCCGTCGTATTCGGAAAATCGGTACCCGGCCTATATCGATCTGGTTCGGCGACACCTTGCCCGCGATTACAAGGAAGAGGATCTGCGCAGTGAAGGTTTGCGGATTTTCACGACCCTGAACCCGGCGATTCAGTACGCGGCAGAGTATGCGGTAACCGATACCCTCCCGAGGCTGGGCGGTGGGCAGAATGCCGAGGCGCTGGAAGCGACTCTGGTAGTCACTGCGAAGGATTCCGGGGAAGTGCTGGCACTTGTGGGTGGCCGCGACCCGCAATTTGCCGGGTTCAACCGGGCACTGGATGCCAACCGTCCCATCGGATCGTTGATCAAGCCGTTTATCTATCTGTCGGCGTTGCAGGAGCCGGAGAGGTATACCCTGACCACACCGGTGCTGGATAAGAGCTTTACCCTGGAATTCGACGATGGCAAACGCTGGCAGCCCAAGAACTATGATGGCGAGGAGCGGGGCGAAGTACCCCTGCACAAGGCCCTGTCCCACTCTTACAACCTGCCTGCCGTGCGTGTCGGGCTGGATATCGGAGTGGATCGGGTGCAGGAGACGCTGACAGCGTTCGGCGTCGATACCCCGATTTCACGTTACCCGTCGATGCTTCTGGGCTCGGTTTCCATGAGCCCGGTGACCGTGGCGCAGATCTATCAGGGGCTGGCGACATCCGGCTTCAATACGCCGCTGCGCACGATCCGTGAAGTCACGGACGCCGGCGGTGAGGCGCTATCCCGTTACAGTCTTGAAGTTGAGCAAGTGGCCGATCCCGCCGCCGTGCACCTGGTGCAATACGCAATGCAGGAAACCATGCAGGAGGGGACAGGACGCTCTGCCTATTACACCGTGCCTGAAGAGCTCAGTCTTGCCGGCAAGACCGGCACCACCGATGATGGTAGGGACTCCTGGTTTGCCGGGTTCAGTGGCGACCTGCTTGCGGTGGCCTGGGTTGGGCGGGATGATAACGGGCCAACTTCACTGACCGGGGCCAGTGGCGCTCTGCCGGTGTGGTCGAGGTTTATGGCGCAGGTTCCCCAGCACGGCTTCTCGCCGGTGGTACCCGACGGGGTCAGTTATCACTGGGTGAATTCGGAGCAGCAGGCACTCACAGACGAATACTGCGACAATGCCCGTCTGCTGCCCTACATTGCTGGTAGTGAACCCACGCAGACAATTTCATGCTCCGGAACTCTGGAACGTCGAATCCGGGGTTGGTTTGAAGGACTGTTTCAATGATTGACCGACTTTCGTTAAGGACTGCCCTGATCGCCACGCTGCTGTCCGTGGCCGGTTGTGCTTCCGGGCCAGGAGGCGGAATCTACGTGCCGATCGGCAGTGAGCCGGCCAAGGCGCCGGAACCACCCAGAACCAGTACTGATAGCGAAGAAAGCGAAGCCCCCGTGTGGCGCAAGAGCGAACAGCCAGAGGTGGCTCCGGAAACCCGGGAACCGGCCCGGTCCAGCTCCCCTAGCTATCGGGAAACCGGGGATGGGCTCTCACCGGCGGCGCTCAGCCTGGTACGTGAGGCCGATCAGCTGTTGGCCCAAGGTAACATCTCTGGCGCTATCGCACGCCTCGAGCGCGCACAGCGGATCGCCCCCCGATCTGCGGAGGTGTATTTCAAGTTGTCCGAGGCCTATGTGGCGGGTAATAAGTTGGGCTCAGCGGAGCAGTTCACCCTGAAGGGGTTGTCCCTGGCGGGAAGTGATATTCGGCTGCAGAGAGCCGGCTGGCTGTTGCTGGCGGATATTCGCCGGGCTCGAGGTAATGTGGCGGGTGCGGATCAGGCGGAGGAAAGGGCCGCAGCGCTATAAATATGTTGTAAACAAAAAAGAGGGGCTTATGCCCCTCTTTTTTGTGGTCATTCCGGAGCTGAGGCTTCGAAATCGACTGTGGAGGTCTCGCCGCTAACTACCTCAACCTGGCTGTCGCCGGTGATGAAGCTGAGTTCATCATCGGAGGGTTCACCTTCTGCAGTTTCGATCTCATCATTATCGCAGGTGTATGAGACCGTGTAATTGCCCTCGGGTATAAATGCTGCAGTGAAAGCGAACTGATCGCCATCGTAATTTACCGGAACGGCAACAAGAGGCTCTTGATCACTACCGATATCATCTGGTTCAACATCGAAGCCTTCATGAATATACACGCTGCCGTTATACGTTTCCGGTGAGCTGACGCTCGCATCACTGCAAAGATTGCTGATGACTTCTGTAGCAACTGTTCCCGCAATGGTACCTACCTCCGAATTGTCGACCAGCCGAATAACCGGTTTTAATCGGTAAACGTCAGGATCGTTCTGAGGATTTACGATCGATTTTCTCACATCAAAGTCGATGGTCAGATTAATTTCGCCGCCTGCAGGCACAATGAATCCGCTGGTTTGAACGCCTCGGGCTGAAGGAGTTGTCAGATCGAATACGCCACCATCGATAACAATCGTGTTGCCATCGCCTAGTTCCAAGCGCATCCAGGAATAATCGCCGGCAGTAACCTCTTCATCTGCCAAGAGGGACATCACGGTTCCGCCGGTCAATGTAAGTAGGTTTACTGGTTCCGCCATGTCGAAATCAAAACGTTTCCGGTCACCATTGGTGTGTTGCAGTACCAATGCCTCGACTTCTATGTTGACTTCTTGGGCGTTATCTACAGGCGCGTCGGTTAATCCTACGTTAACCGTGCCGGTAGAAGCAGTGCTGCTTCCGTCACCGCTGCCGCCACAGGCGGCAATACCTGCAGCCAGGGCCGAAATGGTGAAAATGCGGATCGAACGTTTCATATAAACCTCCAAGGTTTATTTGCTGGACTCATAGCGAAGCAACATCGCTACCTGACTCCACCCTCACGCTGCGGTAGAGGGCAGAGTTCCGGAAATTTTGTTAACGTTCCCTAATGTCCGGGCAACCGTTGAATCGTCAGATCGGGAACGCGGCCAATGCATCGGCCCGGCGACTTGAGATAGACTGCGCCGCTGGCATGAACCCACGCAGGTAAACAACGGCTTTGGCAATTTTTCCTTTCAAGCCCTCGAAGTCCCGGCGTTTTGACGCCCTGGTGCGGCCCCATCTGGATGCGATGTACCGGTTTGCTTACCGTCTGGCGGGTCAGCAACAGGATGCTGAGGATCTGGTTCAGGATGTGGTGGTCAAGCTATTCCCAAAGCTTGATGAGCTGGAAAGCGTTGACCAGCTAAGGCCCTGGCTGAATCGGGTGCTCTACAGGCAGTTTATTGATCAGGTGCGGCGTAAGAACCGACAGAGTGACCGCCCGTTGACGGAGCTGGTAGGCAGTGAAAGCCAGGCCGATTGGCTGGACAGCCTTGAATCCGACAGTGTTGGCCCGGATCTGCAACTGGAGCAGTCGCGCCTTGGACCGGCGTTGGATCGGGTCATGATGACTCTGACGCCCGATCAGCGAACTCTTTTGTTGCTTCATGATGTGGACGGCTGGCGCCAGGAAGACATCGCGGAGGTGCTGGACATCCCGTTGGGAACCGTGAAATCGCGATTGCACAGGTGTCGGGCCGCCCTGCGAAAGAAATTGCAGCGGGAGCTGGAACCAACCGAGCCGGCCGGACGTGTGGGGGAGTGAGGTGAAGACAATGTCCTGCAATGAAATCCGGGTGGATCTACCCGACTACATCAACAATGAGCTTTCCGCCCCCGCCCGTGACCGGGTGCAGGAGCACGTTGCTGCCTGCACGTCGTGCAGAGGGTGGCTTGCCTCGGAGCGGTCTCTGAACCGGGCGTTGCAGGAGCAATTCAGAGTCCCTGGGCCTTCTCCTGATTTTCACAGCCGTGTTTTGTCCTCTGTCCGAGGCGAAGCGAAACCGGAGTCCGGATGGAGTCACGGGGCACTGGGTGGCGCCATTGCGGCGGCTCTTGCCCTGGGTATCGGCCTGGGCTTTCTGTTCCAGCCCGATGATGTGACTGACAGCGCCCAGCCTGTTGTCGCGTCCTCGGCGTCCTCGGACAGTGCCGCTGAAGAGTCGGCAAACGGGATTGCCGAACCTGTTGAGAAAACCGTGCGCCTTGCCTTCCGTTCGGGTGAGGCTCTGGAAAACGTTACGCTTACCTTGGAGCTGCCACCGAATGTGGAACTGGCTTCCTGGCCGGGGCATCGGGAGCTTAGCTGGCAGGTGAGCCTGAACGCTGGGGAGAACGTCCTGTCGCTGCCCCTGAAGCTCCTCTTTCCCGGTGCCGGTGAGTTGGTGGCCCGACTGGACACCGGAGATCGCCAGAAAACCTTTCGGGCCCCGATTCCCGAATATCCACAACGCCCGGTCGAGGATCCCGAATCATGACAGGTTGCAGGTTCTTATTGAGTGCCAGGCTGGTCGGATTGCTGATGTTGGGGTTTTGGGTCCCTGCAACAACACTGGCTAATGATGATCTGGATGTTACCATGCGAATGGTGACTGACGACGCAGAACTCACCGATTCGGTCGTGCGGGAAATCGAGTTGCCCCGCGCTATCGAAAAACCCGAGAATCCGGGTGAGTCTGGCTCTCGAGGGCTGGATACGGCGAGTGAAGCCCGAGAAAGGGGGCGCGAGTTTGGTGAGTCCATGTCCGAAAAAGCCAGGCAATCCCGGGAGCTGATCAAGGGTAAGCCTGAGTTACCGGAGCGGCCGGAACGCCCAGAGCTGCCGGATGCACCAGGGCTGGATCGCTGAAACCGGATACATAACCGGACCTGCCCCGCGTGGATTAATCCGGAGAAACCTGTTTGCTGGTATTTTGGCGCGCCCTGTCCCTGATCCTGTTGTTAATGCCCACGATGATTCTTCAGGCGGCTGAAACGGAAGCCGGCATGGAGGATTTCCGTGCCGGCGTTGAAGCCTTTGAAGCAGGAGACCTGAACGCCGCGAAACAGCGCTTCCAGAGGGCCGTTGATGCTGGCCTGAGATCTCCCTCGCTTTTCTATAACCTCGGTGTTGTCTGCTACCAGCTGGGCGATTATGGCGCCGCTGAATCTGCCTTCCGTTCCTTGCTCGACGGCTCCAATGGCGCCCTCGCGCGTTATAACCTCGGTCTGGTCGCGCTTGCCACGGAGGAGTCTGCCGAAGCCCGTCGCTGGTTCGAGCAGGCCTCGGCCGAGAGCGCTCCGGATAAGATTCGGACACTGGCTCGGGCGCAACTGAATAGACTGGCCGGCGGAGTTCCGTCGTCGGCCGGTCAGCCCTCCATTCGCGGCTATCTGGGTATCTCGGGCGGTTACGATTCCAATATTGCCGGCCTGCCCGAGGATACGGCGTCGAGTGAAGGTGGGGTGTTCCTCGAGGCGCTGGCTGCCGGAACCTACGAGCGGCCAGTCGGCACCCGCTCACGGCTTGCCCTCGATGCTGCCGCCTACTCCCGGGAACATACGTCCGATGAAGAATACGACACTCAGGTGTTGCAGGGACGACTGGCCTGGTCTGAGACCCTCGCTGCAGTTGAGCGCGGCGCTCTGGTGTCGTTGGTGAAGTCCTGGTTTGGCAGCGAATCCCTTGAGACCCGATACGGCATCGAGGGGTTTTATCGTTGGCGTGAGTGTTCGCTACCCGTAGCCCCGGATCAGTGTGGAGTTGCCCTGGCGGCGGCTACCGTGAATGGTGGTTCAGGCTTCGAGGCCTATGACGGACAGTGGTATCGGGCACGCGTTCATGCGCGGAAGTACCTGGGACCCTGGCGATTGGACGGCGACTACTCACTGGAAATCAATGACCGGCGGGATCTGCAAACAACCAGTGAGTTTATCAGTGTCTCACCTACCCACCACACACTGGAGTTTGCCGGTCGCTACCGCTGGCGGCCAGATATCGTATTCGGAACGATGGGCTCTGTTCGCCACAGTCGATACCGGGACGCCCATCAAGTGGTGTCCGGGGAAGGCGAGAGCGGTCGCAGAACAGATAACCGTCTGGAGATCGGATTGCTGGCGGAAAAGTCTCTGGACAGCCTTTGGCTGGTCCGGGGGGAGTGGTTGGTTCGGGATAACAGAAGCAGTCTGTCGCAGTATGACTATCAGCGCCAGACCCTGATGTTCACCCTCGAAGGGGCCTTCTAGCTCTGCAAGGCAAAGCCAGAAGGCGGGCTACCCGTTACAGTCCTGCGTTTCTCAGGCGGTTGGCGTGTTGCTTGAAAACCGCTTTTGGATCAGTTTCGAAGAGGCTGTGCAGGCCCAACGCCTGATTCACTTCATCCAGATGGTTCATGAAGTAATTATCCCGGATAACCTTGCCAAAGCGGCTGCTGCAGCGGCCTACCAGACCGTCGTTCTGGCTGAAGCCGAAGGCGAGGCTGGTGGTGCCCAACAACGCGTCGGACGGATCCAGAACGTTGGTCAGAACACCGGTGCCACCCCAGGAGTAGAAGCGGACACCATTTGCCGAGTAGGCGCCTTCACCGCAAGCGGTGGTTGGAATCCCAGCAGGGGCAAAGTTGTTGAATTCGGCGCTGCCCTGAGTGGTGAGGGATTCCAGGCTTGACCGCAGGTCCTGGTTATAACCGCCACCGGACAGCAGATCGATAAGCCCACCCAATGCATTACCCAGACTGGCCGCCAGGCTTTCGGCAGGGGAGCCGTAGATAAGGTCGGCGACCGGCGAGCCTTTATGGGGCGAGCCGACGGACGTCACTGAGGCGACCAGATCCGGCCGCACCCTGGCGATGTAACGGGCCGTGGGGCCCCCGTGGCTGTGGCCAATCAGATTGACCTTGCCGTGCACCGCGGCGATCGCCTGTACCTGCGGCAGAAGCGCTTCACCGCGAGCAATGGTGCTGTCCAGGGCGGGCACCTGAGTGGTGTAGACATCAGCGCCGTATTTGCGGAGATCCTCGGCGACGCCGTACCAGTAGTCCACGCCGGCAATCGAATCAAAGCCGAACATGCCATGCACCAGCACAACCGGGTAGCGAGTATCCGTATAGTTTGAAGGGGTAGAGTCCCACCACCAGGCGGCGGAGGGGGCCGACCAGGCCACAGTCAGGGCCAGGGCCATTGCTTGGATCCAGAGTTTCATTGTCGTTCCTACAGTTTGATGTTGTGTTTGTTATTCAAACTGCGGCTCAACCTAACGGGTTGCTCCAGAGACTTCCTGCTCGTACTGCATCTGCCTGTAGGCAGACCGAGTGCTTCCGTGCGCTGACTTGATTTTTGTGTTTGTTAGATTGGTGCCGTCAGAGCATCTCGGTAGAGATTAGATCAACATTTGATCAGGCTGGATGGTAAGTCAACGGCACAAGAGGCCAGGCAGGGGTATTCGCCGTGGAACTGTGATGCCCATCACATCGGTGGCCCCGCAGGACATGTTCTGCGGGGCAGCGATGGGGACAGCGGAAGTATCAGAGCGTGGCCATGACCTTTTTGGCCGCCGCTACCGTATCGGCGATGTCCTGTTCGGACAGTGCCGCTGTCGTAAAGCCAGCCTCAAAGGCGGATGGTGCCAGGTATACGCCTTCTTTAAGCATGCCCTGGAAGAACTTCTTGAACCGTTCGACATCACAGCCCATCACCTGGTCAAAGCGGGTAACAGAGCTTTCCTCGGTAAAGAAGAATCCGAACATGGCCCCGGCACTCTGGACCGTCAAAGGGATGCCAGTGGCGTCAGCGGCTTCTTTCAGGCCGTCGCGAACGGCATTGGTTTTCTCGGTCAGCCGGTCGTGGAAACCGGGCTCGGAGATTGCGTTCAGTGTCGTCAGGCCGGCGCACATGGCCAGGGGGTTACCGCTCAGGGTGCCTGCCTGGTAAACCGGTCCCAATGGTGAGATGTGTTCCATGATTTCCCGTTTGCCGCCAAAGGCGCCGACCGGAAGTCCGCCACCAATCACCTTGCCCAGTGCGGTGAGGTCCGGGGTTACGCCATACAGCCCCTGCGCGCCGCCAAGGGAAACCCGGAACCCGGTCATTACTTCGTCGAAGATCAGCACGGTGCCGTGCTCGTCGCACACTTCCCGCAACCCCTCCAGGAAGCCTGGGACCGGTGGAATGCAGTTCATATTGCCAGCGACCGGCTCTACGATAATCGCGGCGATCTGGTCGCCCATCTCCCGGAAGCATTCGCGAACGCTGTCCATGTCGTTGTAGGTCAGCGTGATGGTGTGCTCAGCCAGGCTGGCGGGGATGCCCGGGGAATTCGGCACGCCCAGGGTGAGGGCGCCGGAGCCTGCTTTGACCAGCAGTGAATCCACGTGGCCGTGGTAGCAGCCCTCGAACTTCACGATCTTGTCGCGACCGGTGTAGCCCCTCGCCAGGCGGACAGTGCTCATGGTGGCCTCGGTACCCGAATTCACCATGCGGACCAGTTCGATGGATGGCACCAGTTCGCACACTTTCTTGGCCATCTCGGTTTCGAGGGCGGTCGGCGCACCATAGCCAACGCCCAGATCAACCTGCGCATGCAGGGCGTCTTTGATGCGTTGGTCACCGTGGCCAAGAATCATGGGGCCCCAGGAGCCGATGTAATCGATGTAGCGCTGATCGTCTTCGTCGTAAAGATAGGCGCCCTGGGCGTGCTTGAAGAAAATCGGCGTGCCGCCAACGCCTCGAAAGGCCCGGACCGGAGAATTCACGCCACCGGGGATGTATTTCTGGGCCTGCTCGAACAGGGTTTCGGAGTGCGTCATGGATCTGGGCTCCTGTTATTCCGGAAGTGAAAAAAGTGGATGATGGCTTGCGAACAGGCGCTCGAACGCTTTGGCTCGCATCTCAATGTCATGTGTGTCGCCGCCAAAAAGGCCGCCTACCACGGCGAGCATGTCGGCCCCGGCACGGATAAGAGGTTCGCCGTTGTCTGTGGTTACCCCGCCGATGGCGGTGATCGGGAGGCCGAAACGCTTCGCGTCGGTCAGCACACCGGGAGGCGCTGCCGGGGCGCCGGGTTTGGTCGACGACGTATAAAATCGCCCGAACGCCAGATAGTCCGCGCCCGCCCCCAGAGCAGCCTGTGCAAGTGCGAGATCGGCGTGACAGGTTATGCCGATTATGGCCTCATCACCGAGAAGGCGGCGGGCCGCTGCCACTGAGCCGTCCGTCTGACCCATGTGTACCCCGGCAGCCCCGACCCGTTTCGCGAGATCAGGATCGTCGTTGATCAGCAACGGAACGCCCGCATTTCGGCATACAGCCTGCAAACTGACCGCCTGGGAAATCCGTTCAGCCATCGGCGCGCTCTTTTCGCGGTATTGTACCATGACCGCGCCGCCCCGAAGCGCAGCCTCAACCGATTCGATCAGTGTTTCGGGTGGTGTCAGTACGCTGTCGGTAATGGCGTAGAGCCCCGGGCGCAGCCCTTTACTCATCGCTCCCACAGAATACCTCGATCCGGCACCGGCTGGCCTTTACCGACTTCCAGGGCGTGGAGTATGGCGCGATGAACGTAGTTCTGGGCCTGGGAAATGGCGGCGCGGGGCGATAGCCCGGAGGCTCTGCCGGCAGAAATGGCCGCTGCCAGGGTGCAGCCGGTGCCATGGTACTCACCACCGATTCGTTCAATTTCCCAGCGCATGGGCTGAGGGGCGTGGTTGTAGAGCGTGTTGATAATGTGAATGCCGGTGCCGTGTCCACCAGTGGCCAGCACGGATTCGCAGCCGCCCTTCAGCAGATTGTCGGCGGCCTGATCGGCGTCTTCACTGTTGCCGAGCATGGCCAGTTCGACGCCATTGGGCGTGATCATTTCGGCCACAGGAAAGAGCTTCTCCTTCATCGCGCTGACCAGTTCGTCGTCGGCCAGATCACCGCCCCCTGCGGCTTTGATCACCGGGTCGGTAATCACGGGAATGCCCGGATGTTCACGGATGAAATCCACGAGCACATCCACCACCGCAGCATTGCCCAGTGCACCGGTTTTGATGGCATGGATCGGGGAATCATCGGCGAGACATTGGAGTTGTTTTCGGATCAGGTCAGCCGATACGGGCTCGGCGCCATACACGTTACGGGTGTCCTGCACGGTGAGGCAGGTAAGAACCGGCAAGGGATGGCAGCCAAGGGAGGTGACGGCCTGGATGTCGGCCTGAATGCCGGCGCCGCCGGACGGATCAAGGCCGGAAAGAATCAGAACCTGTGGTCGGGTGTAGCGTTTGATGACTCAGCTCCTCAAAACGGTTTGACAACAGCCAGGATTACAACGGCCAGAAGAATCAGCACCGGCAGTTCGTTGAACCACCGGTAGAACACGTGGCTTCTGGTGTTCCGGTCGTCCCGGAAGACCTTTACAAGGTGCCCGCAATAGAAATGGTAAACGATCAGAATGGCAACCAGAAACAGCTTGGCATGCATCCAGCCCTGGCTGAAATAGCCGGAGGCATTGTAACTGATCAGCCAGACACCGAAGACAACGGTGGCGATCATCGACGGCGTGGTAATGCCGCGGTACAGCTTGCGCTCCATGATCTTGAAACGCTCACGACCAGGCTCATCCTCGCAGGCGGCATGGTAGACGAACAGTCTGGGCAGATAGAAAATGCCGGCGAACCAGCACACTAGTGAAATAATATGGAAGGCTTTCACCCACAGCATTCGTCAGCTCCGTCGGTATTGGTAGTAACTCTCGATATCGGCTTTCAGTACCACGCCATAAACCCGCTGGATCATGGGCGCCACGTGACGTTGTACGTACAGGGCCTCGGCATTGGTTGCATCGAACTGGTTTAACGCTTCCTCCAGAGTGGCCTGGTACTGCACGGGGGCAACGTCTCGACGGTTCGCGGGGATGTCCATCAGATCAATGGACTCCGGCGGTTCGATTTCCTCTTCGGCCACCAGCTTTTCGGTGTCCTCCAGATATCTGGCGAGATCCACGGCCGGCAACAATGCAGTGGGGCCGCTACTGCCTTCAACCACCAGCCACTTTGGCTCGGATTTCAGAACCTTGCGGGCCTCTTCCACCGTCAGGTGGCGTTCAGTTCGCAGTATGCTGCGGTCCATGATGGCACCAACCGACACTCGTCGCAGGGCCTGTATAACCGGGGAATTCTGATAGCTAAGCCCCTGGTTCTTGAGAATGGTCAGGAACAGTGACCTCTTTCCGAACGCCTCGCTGGTCACCAGGCTCGAGGTGGTGATGATCAGCATGCCCGGGAGGATGATGTTGGGGTTACGCGTGAGCTCCATCAATGCCATCAGGGCGGCGAGTGGCGCCTGCAGTACGGCGCCCATCATGGCTCCCATGCCGAGCATGGCGTAGAAGCCAACAGAGGAAGCCTGCTCCGGCATGATCTGGGCGCCAATCAGCCCCATGGCGCCGCCCAGGGTTGCCCCCATAAACAGGGTGGGGCCGATCACGCCACTTGGCATGCCCAGCCCGATGGAGAGCGATGTAATCACCAGTTTGGCGGCCCCGGCTCCGAGCAGGAGCCAGAACCCGAGTTCGCCGTTAATGGTTTCGTTGACGGTGTCGTAACCGATACCCATGGTTTCCGGAATAAAAATGGCAAATGGCACCATCAGAAGACCCGCAAACGTGATGCGCAACAGCACTGGGCGGTGGTGATGCTTGCCCATAGTGTCAACCAGCTGGATAAACAGCGCGGCCGAAATGCCGATAATCACCGCTATGGCGAGTATCCAGGGGATTTCCGTTAGCGAGTTCATGGTCAGCGCCGGCACGTTAAAGGCCGGCTCTGTGCCATAGACCGCCTGAGTAACGATGGCAGCGCTGACAGAGGCCAGGATAATCGGTGTAAAACCCGCAATGGTGTATTCCATCATCACCACTTCCATGGCGAAGATGACGCCGGAGATCGGCGTGTTGAAAGAGGCTGAAATGGCGGCCGCACAACCGCAGGCCACCAGTGTCCGGATGCTGTTGTTCGGAAGCCGCATCCACTGGCCCATCAGGCTTGAAAAAGCCGCTCCCAGGTGCACGGCAGGCCCCTCACGACCGGCCGACTGCCCACTGACCACGGTCGCAACGCCCGAGATGAACTGCACGATCGCGCTGCGCATGGAAATGTAGCCCTGGTGGTAGTTCAGGCGTTCCATCACATGCACAATCCCGACCTTGCGGTCATGGGTGGCCAGACGATGCATCAGCAGCCCCAGACCGAGGGCGCCAGCCAGAGGCAGGAGCCCGCGGGTAATCAGGTCCAGTTGTTCGAAGGATTCGGAGCCATTCCCGGGCAGGAAATGCTCAAGCGGCCATTCGATAGCCAGCCGAAAAACCAGGATCACGCCGCCGGTAATCAACCCGGATAACAGGCCGAGTACGGCCAGTTGTGGCAATGCATCAACACCGGACAGTCGGCGCCGGAAAACAGGAATCAGATGCTCGGTAATCTGGTGCCAGATTTTCTGCATGAGGCCAGCGTTCCGGTGGATTTGGGTGGACTGTCAGAAAGATTCTGACAACATTGTAACGGTCGCCCTGAGGGCTGCAATAAGTCATTGGTTTATCATGGTAGACTACGGCGTCAAAGCTCTTAATTCTGATACGACGTCGCTGGAGAAAATGGTGATTAGAGTAGGCATCGTTGGAGGCACCGGCTACACCGGTGTGGAACTGCTGAGAATCCTCGCGGTTCACCCTGAAGTTTCGGTCAGTTGCATTACCTCCCGTTCCGAAGCGGGCATGCCGGTTGCGGAGATGTACCCCAATTTGCGAGGCCATTACGACCTCGCGTTTTCAGAGCCGGACGTCAATGTGCTTGGGGCCTGCGATCTGGTGTTCTTCGCCACGCCCCATGGCGTGGCCATGAGGATGGTGCCGGAACTTATGTCCGCGGGCGTGCGTGTAGTGGATCTGTCCGCCGATTTCCGTCTTAAAGATCTGGATGTCTGGGCCAATTGGTATGGCATGGCCCATGAGAGCCCGGAGTGGGCGGAGAAGGCGGTTTACGGTTTGCCGGAAGTGGTGCGTGATGAAATCCGCACTGCTCAACTGGTGGCCAATCCGGGTTGCTATCCGACTGCAGTTCAGCTGGGATTCCTCCCGTTGCTGGAGCAGGGACTGGTGGATCCAAAGCGCCTGATCGCCGATGCCAAGTCCGGCGCCAGCGGCGCGGGCAGGCAGAGCAAGATCGGCATGCTCCACGGGGAGATCGGTGAAAGCTTCAAAGCCTACGGCGCCTCGGGGCATCGTCATCTGCCGGAAATCCGCCAGGGTTTGTGCGGTGCTGCTGGCGGGGATGTGGGTGTGACGTTCGTGCCCCACCTGATTCCGATGATCCGCGGCATCGAGGCGACGCTCTACGCCGAGCTGAAAAATCCGGCGGACTTTGATCGGCTCCAGGCCCTGTTCGAGCAGCGTTTTGATGACGAGCCTTTTGTCGATGTGATGCCTTTCGGCAGCCATCCGGAAACCCGGAGCGTGCGTGGGGCGAACCAGTGTCGCATGGCACTGCACAGGCAGGAACAGAGCAACATTGTTATTGTTTCTTCCGTCATTGATAACCTGGTGAAAGGTGCGGCCGGGCAGGCGGTCCAGAATATGAACATTATGTTTGGCCTGAAAGAAACCATGGGGCTTGAGGCCCCGGCGCTTTTGCCTTGATACCCAAGGGAAGATTGTGAGCGAACAGCGAAAGCCGGCTGAAGAGTATGTGGTCATCCGGCATCGACCGGGTTATCGCCTGCGCAGAACCGCCATCCTTCTGGTTTTTACCGTGGTAGCTGCGGTCGTGGGGTATGCCGCCGGGCTCGCCCAGGGCGGGTTCCGTTTTTCCAGTGCCGAGGAGTCGAACCAGGTGCTGGAAAACGAGGTCGAGAAGCTCCGGGATGATTATCGCAAGGCCCGGCAGCAGCTGATCAACCTTGAGCGTGGTCAGGCGATTGACGAGCAGGCCCTGAACCAGGCGCGAAAAACCATTGTGGATCTGGAAACCCGCATTGTGTCACTGCAATCGGACCTGACTTTCTATAAAAACATCATGGCTCCGTCGGAAACCAGCAAGGGGCTTCAGGTAGACAGCTTTTCACTGGTTCGGGCTCGCAATCAGGACAGTTATGACTTCAAGTTGGTGCTGACCCAGGTCGGCAACAACAAGAGCTACATTTCCGGTGTGGTGGCAGTCAATGTCATTGGTTTGCGGGATGAGGAAAAAGAGGTCATCGCCTTGCGTGATCTCTCGGAGGACATAGCCGATCTCGGTGTGAAATTCCGTTTCCGGTACTTTCAGGATGTCGAAGGCTCCCTGAAACTGCCGGAACAATTTGAACCGCTTGAGATCCAGGTGGTTGCCCAGGCAGAGGGAAAAAAATCCTCGCAAGCCGAGCGCACCTTTAACTGGGACGATTTAACGGAGAACTGACATGCTTGGCAAGAAAAAGCAGAAGCCGCGCCGGCCCACGGGCCATTTTGACACCCTGATCTCTTCCCGTACGACGGTTGAAGGCGATGTGCATTTCAGCGGTGGGCTTCACGTGGATGGCCGGATTCGTGGCAAGGTCGTTGCCGATGAGGGCACCGACGCGGTACTGAGGATTTCAGAAGTTGGCGAAGTGACGGGTGATATCAATGCGCCGCACGTCATTATCAACGGAACCGTGAATGGTGATGTCTACGCCTCGGCACATCTTGAACTGGCGGAAAAAGCCTCTATCAATGGAAGCGTTTACTACAACCTCATTGAAATGGCGATGGGGGCGTCTGTAAACGGAAATCTGGTGCATCAGCGGGAGCCGGTAGGGTTGCTATCCCAGGATTCCAAAGCCGCCGTGTCCGGTGAAAAGCAGGCTTCCGCTGGCGATTCGGCAGGGGAGCCCAGCGGTGCGGACGATGGTGGAAAGTCCGAATAGTTGATTGTTTTAGTCAGGAATACCATAATCGCCTGAGTTGTTCACGATAATCCGGAGGCGAACTTGAGCGCAGTTCAGCAACAAATAGCTACACCGCTGTTCTTCAGTGACAGTGCCGTTGCCAAAGTACGTGAGTTGATCGAGGAAGAAGAAAATCCCGAACTCAAACTCCGCGTCTTTGTGACGGGCGGGGGCTGCTCCGGATTTCAGTACGGCTTCTCGTTTGATGAAAGCCAGGATGAGGAGGACACCGTGATCGAGCGTGATGGCGTTTCTCTTCTGGTGGATCCGATGAGTTACCAGTATCTGGTGGGCGCTACGATTGATTATCAGGAAGGCCTGCAGGGCTCACAGTTCGTGGTCCAGAACCCCAATGCAAGTTCCACCTGCGGGTGTGGCAGTTCCTTCTCTATCTGATCTCTGATCCGAAAAGATTTCAGGCCGGGTAGATAGCACCCAGAATGCGAGGGCCGGCCGCGCCGGTTACGTCAGGAAGGTTTCCCGGCTTACCTTCGAAAGCCTGTTTTGCCAGCCAGGCAAACGCCACAGGCTCCACCATTTGAGGGTCGACCCCCAGTTCCGAGGTCAGTGACAGGCTGGCCTCCGGCAGAGCCTTGCCGAGCTCTTCCATCAGGAGTGGATTTCGCGCCCCGCCGCCACATACGTAGATCCGAACATCCTTGGTTTCAGGCAGCTGGTTAACAACGCTGTTGACGGTCAGCTGCAGCAAGGTCCTCTGAATGTCCTCGGTCGGAATCTCAGGGTGGCGACCTACCAGTGTTTTGACCCAGTCAAGATTGAACCGCTCTTTCCCCGTGCTTTTCGGGGGTGCCTTCGAGAAGTAGGCATCGGAAAGCATGTCCTCGAGAAGCTCCTCGTTAACCGATCCCTCGCGCGCCCAATGGCCGTCGCTGTCAAACGGAAGCCCGGTCTGGTCCAGGCACCAGGCATCCATCAGTGCATTGGCCGGGCCGGTGTCGAAACCGGTTGCAGGCGCGGTGGTGCTGGCCGGGAGCCAGGTGATATTGGCAATGCCGCCGAGATTAAGAATACAGCGGTTCTCTGTCTCCGAGCTGAAAAATGCCTTGTGGAAGGCTGGAACCAGCGGCGCTCCCTGGCCCCCAGCGGCCATATCCCGTCTCCGGAAATCTGCGACCGTCGTAATGTTGTTGACTTCGGATACCACGGAAGGATTGCCAATCTGGATCGAGAAGGGTGCTGTGCCGGAAGGCTGGTGACGAAGCGTTTGTCCGTGGCTGCCTATGGCGCGAATTGTCGCCCGGTCAAAGCCGGACGTTTGAATAACGTCGTTCGCCGCCTGGGCAAACAGGGTGCCGACCAGGGTATCCAGTTCACCGATTTCGTCAGGCGCGGCGTGATTCTGGCTGGCGGCCAGCAGCCGGTGGCGAATTTGATCGGGGTAGGGAGTCGTGTGCGAGGCGTGGATATGTACGGTGTTGTTCTGGAAAGACACCAGCACGGCATCAATGCCATCCATGCTGGTGCCCGACATCAACCCAATCCAGGCTTCCATTTGTTTCTCAGTCGTCTGAAGCCAGTGCGAGTTGCTGATAGCTCTCGCGGAACACGTCAAACTGCGCGATTCGCTGTTCGGTGAATTGCTTGAATCGGGCCATCTCGGAAGACGGAATGGGCTTGGCGTCCGGCAACTTGACCGTGCGGGAGTTGCGCGGCGACCCGTTCAGCCTGAACTCATAGTGCAGGTGAGGTCCGGTTACCATGCCCGATGAACCAACATGCCCGATGGTTTGGCCCTGCTTGACTCGGGTGCCATTCTTGATGCCTTTACCCAGGCGGCTCATGTGTGCATACAGCGTGGTGATGTTGTCGCCGTGCTGGAGGATGACAGTTCGTCCGTAACCACCTTTCCAGCCTGCGAATTTCACCCGACCGGAACCTGCCGCCTTGATGGGAGTTCCGGGAGGCGCTGCGTAATCGGTGCCTTCATGCGGACGTACTACGTCCAGAACGGGATGGCGGCGCTGAAGGTTGAACGGAGAAGAAATCCGGGCATTGATGGGGGTTCGCAGGAATGCCTTGCGCATGCTTTTGCCATCGGGAGCGTAGTAATCGCTGTCGCCATTGCTGTCGGTATAAAGCAGTGCGAGGTTTTCTTCGCCGCGGTTAACGAATCGTGCAGACAGGATCCGGCCGGTGTCGAACTTTTCGCCGTCTAGGTAGAGTTCTTCGTAAACCACTTCGAACTGGTCGCCCTTCCGGACGTCGTAGACAAAGTCGATATCCCAGCCGAAGATGCCTGCCAGCTCCATGGTCAGGCTGTCGTTGAGGCCCGCTTCGCGCGCAGCCAGATAGAGGGAGCCGTCAATGGTGCCTGATGCAAAGGCTGGCCGCGCTTCCGGTTTGCGAACTTCGGTTTCGCCGGTAAAGCTTTCGCCTTCTTTGGTAATCTTCAGGGTTTCCAGGCGGTTTCTCTGCAAGTCGATGGCAGCAAGCCCACCGTCTTCGGTTGTCGCAAAACGAATGGTTTCGCCGGCGTACAGGCGCTGGAGTTTTTCGGCCTCTCCGTCGCCATGAATAACCGAAAGCATGATGCCGTCGTTAAAGCCAGCTTTCTTGAACAGGGAGGACAGCGTGTCACCAGACTTGATCGCGAAGGTTTGCCATTCAATTTCCGGCAACTTCGGAGCGACAGGTTGCTCGGGAGCGGAAACGCTTGCCTGCTGCGTAGCCTCTGTCAGGACATCGGATTCAGGCGCTTTCGGCTGGGTGTCCGCAACGGGAGCCTCTGTCGGCATTGCTTGCTCAGGCGCTGCGCCGGTTTCGGAAACGGTGCCTTGCTCCAGATCCAGGGCATAGGACATCCGTTTGGCTTCAACGTTGCTGCTGGGGCTCATGAGAATGGCAGCGGTAACAACAACGGTAGCCGCGGCAGCAATGGTAATGTGAGTTTTAGGAAACATTTTCAGCACGTATCGCACCCGTTTTAATCGGTATTACGGCAGCTTGTACTACCTAATTGAAGCTGTTGTTCAAGTATAGTCCAACAGATTACCGTATAAAATGCATGCGGGACAGCGTGGAACATTACGGTTGCTGCTCCATCCTCCGGATTTCTTTTGACAGCGTTGTTATAATACGCCGCCCTGCAAAGTCGGTGTTGGCCAAAATCTGGTCAGCATATAGTAGCAGGGGAACAGGTAACTCACAGATTTCTTTTGTTGAACTCTGTAACTGACAGAATCTTTCCAAGATCAAAGCGGGGACGTGTTGTTCATGGCATCCATTGATGAAGCGTTGGCGATAATCAAGCGAGGCGTAGACGAACTCATTCCGGAAGATGAGCTCATCGAAAAATTGAAGGAAGGTCGTCCGCTGCGGATTAAGGCGGGTTTCGACCCCACTGCGCCGGACCTTCATCTTGGGCACACCGTTCTTATTAACAAGCTGCGGCAGTTTCAGAATCTTGGTCACGAGGTGATGTTTCTGATTGGAGATTTCACCGGAATGATCGGTGACCCCACCGGGAAAAGCGCCACGCGTCCTCCTCTAACAGAGCAGCAGGTCGCCGAGAACGCGGTCAGCTATAAAGAGCAGGTGTTCAAGATTCTTGATCCCGCGAAAACGCGCGTCATGTTCAATTCCGACTGGATGGGTAAGATGAGCGCCGCCGATATGATCAAGCTTGCCGGGCAATACACCGTTGCGCGAATGCTGGAGCGGGATGACTTCACCAAGCGCTACCGCGCCGAGCAGGCGATTGCGATTCACGAGTTCCTTTACCCGTTGGTTCAGGGGTATGACTCTGTCGCCATGGAGGCCGATGTTGAGCTGGGCGGGACCGACCAGAAGTTCAATCTTCTGATGGGGCGAATTCTCCAAAAGCATTACGGTCAATCGCCCCAGGTGATCCTTACCATGCCGATTTTGGAGGGGCTCGACGGTGTTCAGAAGATGTCCAAGTCTCTGGGCAATTATGTGGGCGTGAATGACTCGCCAGGTGAGATGTACACCAAGTTGCTTTCCATGCCGGATGATCTTCTATGGCGTTACTTCGAGCTGTTGAGCTTCCGGCCGCTTGCAGAGGTGGAGGAGTTCCGTAAGGCTGTCGCCGATGGTGCTAACCCGCAGGACTATAAGAAGTTGCTGGCGGAAGAGATTATTGCCCGGTTCCACGATGAGGAGGCAGCTCGCACTGCCCACAAGTCCGCCGGTAACCGAGTGGCGCTCGGCGAGATCCCGGACAATGTGCCGACTGTCGAAGTGCCTTTAGAGGGTCAGTCCGAGATTCCGATGGCGGCGGTGCTTCGCCTGGCGGGTTTGGTCAAGAACGGCGCGGCAGCCCGGGATGTCCTGGGGCGTGGTGCGGTATTTGTCGATGGTCAGAAATTCGAAGGCGATCGGATGTTTGTGGAAGGCGATGATTGCGTAATCCAGGCTGGCAAGAAGAAGATCGCCCGGGTTCTGATTACTGTCTGATCGATTTGGGGCGATTTTGAGTTTTTTTCAGAATCGCCGTTGACACCCTCGGGCAGGTCTGTAGAATGCGCATCTCTTTCGAGGGGGGCACCGCTGAGGCGGCTCAGAAATCGAAAGATAACTGTTTGAAAGCGCTGAAGAAAATGAGTTTCAAAGTTCTTCAGAAAGCAGTTGACAGGCAAGCGATTCACTGTAGAATGCGCGCCTCGAAACAAGCAGTAAGCCGGGTCATTTTTCGGCGCTTTCCGGAGACGGAAAACATCGAAAA